>NZ_DBLYVB010000002.1:0-207461 GCF_057604405.1 Hominiventricola sp. | reverse complement strand
TAATCAAGTTCTCCCGGATATCCTTCCCCTGCATCTTTTTCCTTATGATAAATACTGCCATCCTGATCCAGCAAAAGAACACGGATCTTTGCATCCCTCCCCGGAGATGTCCATATTTTTTCCTGTCCAACAGCTTCCCCTGTCTCTTCGCCGCCGTCCTCTTCTGATATTAGTAATTCTTCTCCTGTCTCTCCTTTTCTATCCGGATCTCTCCTAAGTGCCAGGATCATCAGAACCCCTGTCATACACAGCAGAATCAATGTCTTTACTTTCAGTCTGCTTCGATACATGTTCCACCTCCCACTGACACCGGCTTACAATACAGAGTCATCTGCACCTATCAGAGCTCTCCATGTCGCATAAATAAAGAAAGGGTACTGCAATCTGCAGTACCCGTAATCTTCCGTTTCCCAAAGTGCCGTTCCCTGTATTTTGACGCCTAGCCATGAGCTAGGTGGGTAACCTCAACAAGTATTCAGCCTTCCACTGGCGTCCGGTAGGGACGGAGGCGTGACATCCAACTTGCGATTTTGGAATCCCATAAACGTAAATGTAGGTTCAAAATAACAGGGCTCTCGAACACCCCAGGAAATCTGTATCCTTAGTATACCCTATTTCCTGTAATTTGACAACCAGAGTAAGTAAAAACTTACGAAAATATATCATTTTTCACAGAAATGTGACAAAATCCGGGATGCCGCAAGAATCTCCTCCTCATCTGTCCGCCAGATTTCAAACTCGCTGATTCCCGGCAGCCCCATAGGAACTCCTTCTCTCCGATATGTCATGGAAGATGGTATCGTCTTCTTTCCAGACATATGATAAGCAAGAATTCCTGTCATAGGATACAGTTTCTCAATGGAATCTCCATGAATACCTGCCCCTGCCATCAGCATAATCCGGTTTCCGGCCATTTTCTGAAGGCGTTTCAGACAATCTGCCCCTTTCAGTGCGCTCTCCTTTTGTCCGGATGTCAGGATCGTTCCGATACCTAGGGAAATCGTCTGCTCCAGTACTTTCTCCGGATCTCTGCATACATCAAATGCCCGGTGCAGTGTAATTTCCATATCTCCGGCCAAATCCACCAATCGTTTCATCCGCTCCAGATCAAGACTTCCATCTTCCTTCAGGCAGCCAATGACAACTGCGTCAGCGCCCAGTTTTCTGAAATGAGATACCTGATGTTCCATTATCTGAAATTCTTCTTCTGTATAGCAGAAATCTCCAAATCTTGGGCGGATCAGCACCCGTGTAGGAAGACTGGAATGTTCCCTGACACTACGGTACAGCCATTCATCTGGCGTCACTCCCCCGATGATCAGATGCCCGCATAACTCCAGACGGTCGGCGCCACCCCGTTCTGCTGCTTCTGCAGATTCCGGACTGTCCACACAGGCTTCCAGAATCATTTTTCCATGTTTCATTGTATGCCCCTCCCTTTTTCTTTATACCTGCCAGTCATATGGAAAGAATTTTTCCTATACGGTGAAAAAAAGGAGCGTTGCCTAAGCAACACTCCTTTGATCATTCGTAAATATAAGATTACAGCTGCGGACCAGCAGATACAAGTGCTTTTCCGTCTGCGTTGCTCTCGTATTTAACAAAGTTTTTCTGGAAACGAGCAGCAAGATCCTTAGCTTTCTCTTCCCACTGAGCAGCGTCAGCGTAGGTATCTCTCGGATCAAGGATTGCCGGATCAACACCCGGAAGCTCGGTCGGAACTTCGAAGTTGAAGAACGGAATCTTCTTGGTCGGAGCAGTCAGGATAGCGCCATCAAGGATTGCATCGATAATACCACGGGTATCTTTGATGGAAATACGTTTTCCGGTTCCGTTCCATCCGGTATTAACAAGGTAAGCTTTAGCGCCGCTCTTCTTCATTTTCTTAACCAGCTCATGAGCATATTTGGTCGGATGCAGCTCAAGGAATGCCTGTCCGAAGCATGCGGAGAAGGTCGGGGTCGGCTCAGTGATTCCACGCTCGGTTCCTGCAAGTTTTGCAGTAAATCCAGACAGGAAGTAGTACTCAGTCTGCTCCGGAGTCAGAATAGATACCGGCGGAAGTACACCAAATGCATCTGCAGACAGGAAGATTACGTTCTGAGCATCCGGTCCAGCGGATACCGGGTTTACATTCTGAGCAATTTTCTCGATATGGTTAATCGGATAAGATACACGGGTATTCTCGGTTACGCTCTTATCAGCGAAATCGATCTTTCCGTCTTTGTCAAGAGTAACGTTCTCAAGAAGAGCGTCACGTCTGATTGCATTGTAGATATCCGGCTCGGAATCTTTATCAAGGTTGATAACTTTTGCATAGCAGCCGCCCTCGAAGTTGAATACTCCGTTGTCATCCCAGCCGTGCTCGTCATCACCGATCAGAAGACGTTTCGGGTCGGTAGACAGGGTAGTCTTACCAGTTCCGGAAAGTCCGAAGAAGATAGCAGTATTCTTTCCTTCCATATCTGTGTTTGCAGAGCAGTGCATGGAAGCGATGCCCTTCAGCGGCAGATAATAGTTCATCATGGAGAACATACCTTTCTTCATCTCTCCGCCATACCAGGTATTTGCAATAACCTGCTCACGGGTAGTGATGTTGAACATAACTGCAGTCTCAGAATTCAGACCCAGCTCTTTGTAATTCTCAACTTTAGCTTTGGATGCGTTGTAAACAACGAAATCCGGCTCGAAGGTCTCAAGCTCTTCAGCAGTCGGCTTAATGAACATATTGGTTACGAAGTGTGCCTGCCAAGCTACTTCTACGATGAAACGGATAGCCATACGGGTATCTTTGTTAGCTCCGCAGAATGCATCTACAACATACAGTTTTTTGTTGGAGAGCTCTTTCTTAGCCAGCTCTTTTACAGCCTCCCATGCTTCCTGGGTTGCCGGATGGTTGTCATTTTTGTACTCATCAGAAGTCCACCATACAGTGTCCTTAGAGTTCTCATCCATTACAATATATTTGTCCTTGGGGGAGCGTCCGGTATAAATACCAGTCATAACGTTTACTGCACCGAGCTCACTTACCTGTCCTTTTTCGAAACCTTCCAGACCCGGTTTGGTCTCCTCTTCGAAAAGCATCTCATAAGAAGGATTGTGTACGATTTCTGTTGTTCCGGTGATACCATACTTGGTTAAATCAATTTTTCCCATGTTTCACTAGACCTCTTTCTTATATAGTATATTCTGCACAGACCCGGAAAATAAGTTTTCCTGTTCTGATTCAGACAACATCAAACTCGAAAAAACTACGTTTTTTCTCATTGACAGACTCTAAAAAAGACTTTGCCTTTTTCTTCGTTGACAGACTCAAAAAAGACGTTGTCTTTTTTTTCGTTGACATGTGGGAAAAATGAAATTTTTCCCACATGTCACATTATTGCATTCCGTGAAAAAAATGTCAAGCTCAAAAGTACTTTTTTAATGCTTTGCTTACTGCAATTCCGTACCAGATCAAAGCCAGCGTAAAGATCACGATAAAGGTCATATATAACCCATTAATATTCACAAGATAGCTGTTGATCAGTGATACAACACCGTAAGCCACCATGATACCTCCAAGCGCATACAGCTTGGGAGCCATGAGGTTTACATATTCCTGTAAATTTTTGCAGGAATTTACATCTGTATCCTTGAATACAAGAAAAGTTTTTATAATCTTTCCCTGGGTCTTCAATACATACGCTGAATACAGTGCATAAAATCCGCACCCAAGGATCAAAAGATCCATTAAATCCCAAACACCGCCCATACTGTTCTCCTATTCTACTTCCAGGAAGCTGCGAACCGTCTTTTCCATATCAGCGGCATCACATACCGTAGTATGACGAACTGGAGCTGTACGGATTTCTTCAATGGCCTTCGGCACATTTACTCCGGAAATTGTACTCAATTCATCCACAAGTTCAAAATCAGACATTCTGCCATATTTTTCTGCGTTAATGGCATCCATGACGCTACGCGTAAATTTATACGGACTTGCAGTGGAAGCAATCACCGTCTTCGTCTCATCACCGGATTCTGCCTTATATTTTTCATATGCGCAGGCAGCAACAGCGGTATGAGTGTCCATCACATATCCTGTATCCTGGAATGTTTTGGAAATTTCCTGTGCTGCTTCTCCTTCCGTTGCGTAATAGCCGCGGAAATCTTCCAGCTTTTCTTTCATGGCATCCGTAATCGTGTATTTTCCATCTTTGGAAAGAGCATTCATGAGCTCTACATCTTTTGCAGAATCCGATCCGGAAATCAGATACAGAAGTCGCTCCAGATTACTGGAGATCAGGATATCCATAGATGGAGAAGTTGTCAAAATGAAAGGACGATTTCTGTCATATTCTCCTGTCTGGAAGAAGTCATATAAAACTTTGTTGTCATTGGATGCACAGATCAGTTTTCCAATCGGAACACCCAACTGTTTTGCGTAATAAGCTGCCAGAATGTTTCCAAAGTTTCCGGTAGGTACCACCACGTTAATGGTCTCACCATCTTTGATTTCATTACTTTCCAGAAGTTTTGCATAGGCATACACATAATATACCACCTGTGGAACCAGTCTTCCGATATTGATGGAATTGGCACTGGAGAACTGATAACCAGCTTTATTAAGCTCCTCTGCAAGCGCTTTATTTCCAAAAATAGCTTTTACACCACTCTGTGCGTCGTCAAAATTGCCATGAATTCCTACAACGAATGTATTATCACCTTTCTGGGTAACCATCTGTTTTTCCTGAATGGGACTGACACCATTCTTTGGATAAAAAACAATGATCTTCGTGCCTGGCACATCTGCAAATCCGGCCAGTGCTGCCTTTCCTGTATCTCCGGAAGTCGCCGTCAGAATGACAATGTCATTTTTGATATGGTTTTTCTTTGCTGCTGTCGTCATTAGATATGGGAGAATAGACAGAGCCATATCCTTGAACGCAATCGTTGCTCCATGGAACAGTTCCAGAAAATAAGCACCTTCCACCTTTGCCAGTGGTGCAATGACGCTGGTATCAAACTTTTCATCATAGGCACCCTGTATACAATGCTTTAATTCCTCTTCTGTAAAATCTGTCAAAAACAGCTTCATAACCTCATAAGCTGTCTCCTGATAGGACATCTTTGAAAGCTCTTTCATTGTAAGAGTAAGCTTCGGGATCTCCATAGGCACAAACAGTCCACCGTCGCGGGCAAGACCCTGTAATATTGCCTGGGAAGCAGTCACTGCCTCTCCAGCGCCTCTGGTACTCTTGTATAACACTTCCATGTTCCGTTCCTCTTTCCATTTTATGCTTTTAACACTTCGCAGTGTACCACAACAAAGCAAAAAAAGAAAGAGGCAACTGCCTCTTTCTTTCCTATAACGTATAAAAAATATGATTTCCGTGTTCCAGTACCCGGTTCAGACTCTGGTCAAACCAGCTGCTTGTACTCCGTACAGACCGGAAGAATAATGCGCCCTGTGACACATCCTCTCCTCCCAATACCCGGTTCACAGCTTCGGTTGTATCTTGAGATACATTCACCCGGTCAATTCTTCCATCCACGGTAGGGGCAAACTGTGCGCCGCACTCTGTGTTCTGGTAGACCACTCCGGTCACCGTTGCGGGAAAAATTCCGCTCCGCACTCGGTTCATGACCACATTCGCTACCAGCATTTTGCCAATGGTATCTTCACCTCCGGCTTCTGCCTCCACTATTCGTAGGAGCACCTGATACTCCTGTTCATCCAAATTTAAATTTGCTGCCGCCGCCTCAGTGGGTATTTCCTCAGGTGCCATTTCCGGTACAGACTCTTCCGGAACGGGTTCTTCCGGTACAACTTCCTCTGCCGCTGGTTCTTCCTGAATTGGCTGCACTGCAGCTTCCTCTGTTGGTATTTCTGTTTCGACGTTTTCTGCTCCTGTCTGGACTTCCTGCTGAAAGGCTGTCGCAAGCTCTTCCGTAAGTACATCCTCTGCAGCATATGCAGTCAGTGTGCCTATACTGCAGGAGTTGAAGGATGCAAGACCTGTTGTCAGGAACGTTCCCAACACAAGCGCTGCAGCCCGATAGCATCTACGCATACATACACTCCTTTTCTTTATGATCGGCATTTATGCCTCTTTCTTCACGAGATGTTTGTGTTCCCGTGGGTTACAGTTTGGCATTATAGCCTGATACAAACGAAAAAGTCAATACAAATATTACAACTTTGTTAACTATTATGAACTTTTATTTTCATTTTTATGACAAAAAATCAAAAAAAAAACGCTTTTCATGAATTTTTATGAAAAGCGTTCCCGGATTTTGTCTATATTTTTACTTGACGGAATGGTTAATCGCAGTTAACAATGCATCAATGGATGCACGGATAATATCCGGATCGATGGCTGCACCCCAGTGAAGTTTGCCATTCGGAGTCTGAATTCCCACATAAGCAATTGCACTGGAACTGGTTCCTTTGGTCAGTGCATGCTCCTGATAGGTCACCAATTTGTAGTCAAATCCATAAGCTTTCTTCAGCGCGTTGCTGACTGCATCCAGACGTCCGTTACCGGTAGCCGTGGTCACTTTCTTCTCACCCTTGTAGGTAGTTGTTATCTCTGTGGTAATACCATTTACCTGTTTGAAATGAACTTCCGTAATATGATACGGCTCGGTAATTCCAACAAATTTGTCTTCAAATACCTGATAAATTTCTGCCGGCTGCAGCTCTTTGTTCTGCTCGTCAGATACTGCTTTGGCTGCATATCCCATAGCCTCACGCATCTTCGGCGGCATCTCGATACCGTAGTTTCTCTCCAGAATATAACCAACACCGCCCTTTCCGGACTGACTGTTGATACGAATAACATCGGCATCGTAGCTTCTTCCCACATCGGTAGGATCAATAGGCAGATACGGCACGGTCCAGTGATCCGGATGTCTTTCCTCGATCCACTTCATGCCCTTTGCAATCGCGTCCTGATGAGAACCGGAAAATGCAGCAAATACCAACGCACCACTGTATGGATTTCTTTCATTGACCCTCATGCCAGTGTAGTGCTCATAGCCATCGCAGATCTCGGTCATATTGGAAAAGTCAAGTTCCGGATTCACGCCCTGGGCATACATATTCATGGCAACAGTAACAATATCCACATTACCGGTACGCTCACCGTTTCCAAACAAAGTTCCTTCTACACGGTCAGCTCCAGCCAGAAGTCCCATCTCCGTATCGGCTACCCCACAGCCTCTGTCGTTATGGGGATGCAGGGAAACCAACACGTTTTCTCTATATTTCAAGTGTTTGCTGACATATTCGATCTGCTGTGCATAGACATGCGGCATGGAATGCTGTACCGTTACCGGCAGATTAATGATGGCTTTTCTGTCGGCTGTCGGTTTCCATACATCCAGAACTGCATTGCAGACTTCCAGTGCGTATTCCGGCTCAGTTCCGGTGAAACTCTCCGGGCTGTACTCAAAACGATAATTCGCTCCGGCTTCCTCGGTCAACTGCTGCAGCAGTTTTGCACCTTCAACAGCAATTTTAAGGATCTCCTCTTTTGATTTACGGAATACCTGTTCTCTCTGAGAAAGAGAAGTTGAATTATAGACATGCACGATAGCATTTTTTACACCTTTTAATGCTTCAAAGGTTTTGCGGATAATATGCTCTCTGGCCTGAGTCAGTACCTGCACGGTT
Organism: Hominiventricola sp.; assembly: GCF_057604405.1. Classification (NCBI taxonomy): domain Bacteria; kingdom Bacillati; phylum Bacillota; class Clostridia; order Lachnospirales; family Lachnospiraceae; genus Hominiventricola; species Hominiventricola sp. The sequence continues at coordinate 199,801 of NZ_DBLYVB010000002.1, read as the reverse complement.
ACGTCATCCGGGATCAGATCCTGCTCAATCAAAGCTCTTAAAAACTCATACTCCGTCTCAGATGCTGCCGGAAATCCTACCTCAATCTCTTTAAATCCAATCTTCACCAGCATCTGGAAGAAATCCAGCTTCTGCTGTAAAGTCATAGGAACCACCAACGCCTGGTTACCATCACGCAGATCAACGCTGCACCATACCGGGGCATGATCCACATACTCTTTGTCTGCCCAGTCCATGCATCTTTCAGGCGGCATAAAATACTGTCTCGTATACTTCTTGTAATTCATCATTGTTTCTTTCTCCTTCATTCTACATTCTTTCACATTTTTCTTCTGTGAAACAAAGCAAACGCCAAAGATTCCTGGGACCGTTTTGTTTTGATATTTCTTACATAACAAAAAAGCCTCCGTCTTCCGGTCTGTTACTAAGACCGAGAGACGAAGGACTAAACTGTTCTACGCGGTACCACTCTCATTTTGCGAAATAGTTCGCACACTTACCGGATACGGAAATTACTTTCTTATATCCTCCCCTTCGTAACGGCAGGGACTCCGTCTGCATCTACTTTCTTCTTATATATAGAAGATTTCGGACAGCCGCTCCGAGGCGAGTTCCAAACATTCTCTCTGCTGTCTCACACCAACCGACAGCTCTCTGAAATCAAGTCCGAATGTACTATTCCTCATCAACGCATTTACTTATTTCACTGAAAATTATGATAGCAAAACCTGTCGCAAATGTCAAGTTGTACTTTTTTATTTAATCGCATCCAGAGCTGCAGAAATATCTGCAATAAGATCTTCCTTGTCTTCCAGTCCAAGGCTGATGCGAATCAGTTCTGCTGGTACTCCTGCTTCCTTTAACTGTTCATCATTCATCTGTCTATGGGTGGAAGTTGCCGGATTCAGGCAGCAGGTTCTGGCATCTGCCACGTGAGTTTCAATAGCGCCCAATTTCAGGTTTTTCATAAAGATGGAAGCTGCTTCGCGCCCCCCTTTTAATCCAAAGGAAACAACACCGCATCCACCGTTCGGCAGGTATTTCTGTGCTCTTTCATAATATTTATTTGAGGGAAGCCCCGGATAATTAACATAGGCTACCTTTGAATGGTTCTCCAGAAATTCTGCCACAGCCTGTCCATTTTCTACATGCTTTGGCATCCGCACATGCAGGGACTCCAGACCCAGATTCAGGATAAAAGCACTTTGCGGAGACTGCATACAGCCCAAATCACGCATAAGCTGTGCGGTACATTTTGTAATAAACGCGCCCTCTTTTCCGAATTTTTCTGCATAAGTAATTCCATGATAACTCTCATCTGGTGTGCAAAGCCCCGGATATTTATCAGCATGTGCCATCCAGTCAAACTTTCCGCTGTCCACAATAGCTCCGCCAAGGGCCGCTCCATGTCCATCCATATATTTGGTAGTGGAATGAGTAACGATGTCAGCCCCCCACTCAATAGGTCTGCAGTTTACCGGTGTCGGGAACGTATTGTCCACCATCAGAGGAACACCATGGGCATGAGCCACCTTCGCAAACAGTTCAATGTCCAGAACCGTCAGAGCCGGATTGGCAATGGTCTCTCCAAACATCAATTTTGTATTCGGTTTGAATGCCGCATTTAACTCCTCTTCCGTTGCATCCGGAGATACAAAGGTTGCTGTAATTCCCATCTTTGCCATAGTGACGGCGATTAAATTAAAAGTCCCCCCATAAATAGAAGAAGATGCCACGATATGATCACCACATTCGCAGATATTGAACATTGCCATAAAATTCGCCGCCTGGCCACTGGATGTGAGCATAGCTGCCGTTCCGTCTTCCATTGCTGCAATTTTGGCTGCCACATGATCATTGGTAGGGTTCTGCAAACGACTGTAGAAATATCCCTCCGCTTCCAGATCAAACAGTTTTCCCATATCCTCACTGGTGTTATACTTGAATGTGGTAGACTGAATAATCGGCACCTGTCTCGGCTCTCCATTTCCCGGTGTATAGCCTCCCTGCACGCATTTTGTTCCCATTCTATACTCGCACATATTTTAAACCTCCTTTGTTTGTTTTATCTCTAATAGTTGATTCATTTTATCGCAAAAAGTCTGTTCTTTCCTATATAATGTAGTCTTCCTATATGCTATCCCCGCCAGCCGGAATATTCTCTGCCGGAACAGCTCAATACAAGTGCATACCAGATGAACAATCACCGCAATCAATGCTGCATAAATGACAGCCCAGTGGGTTCTTGCCACCTTACTGGCACGGAAGGTATCCCATACCAGATATCGGATCAGATAATTATCATGAATGAGATAAACGCCAAATGCTGCTCCTGCTACTTTCAGGATCAGTCCATCGAATCTTGTCTCTTTCCATGAAAAATTTCGAACCGCCACAAAAAGAGAAAATGTAGACAGCAATGCCAGTGGTGAATTATAATTCAGAAAATATCCCGTATCCTCCAGGTGAAGTTCTACAGATGCATAAACACTTGCAAGCACCAGTAATGAACATCCCACATATCCCAAAATTCCATAAAGCACATACTTTCGATCTGCTTTCATATGAAGCTTCACATACCCAGCCAACAATACCAGAAAGAGAAATCCGGGCAGATCCCGCCCGTTGAAGGATCCATAGGTATCCGTCTGAAACAGCATATGGTTAACACTCAAAAACCATGTTAAAAGCACCAATAGATATTGATACTGCTGCTTGCTGATCCGTGTTGCTATCATCCCAACAAATGGTATCAGAAGCACTATCGCCATATAGACGGATGCAAACCAGTAGGTCTTCGAAGAAATCGGCAAAATTGCCTTTACTCCATCTGCCCATCCGGCCTGTCCAAAAAGAGCTGACAGCAGGAAAATGTTGAGGGAATAAAAAGCTACTTGCTTCCATAATTTTATCGCACGCTCTGACTTAAATGACCGGTCAATGGCAAAATAGCCACCGATCATCACAAAGCAGTTCACATGAACTACTGAAAACGACTGAATTAAATAAGAAAGAAAATAGTTTACTGTGCCATATCCAAGTTTTGCAGTTACTCTTCCATGAAACAGACAGTGCCCAATCACAATCATATACATACAGAGAATCCGGAGCAGTTCAAAATTTACCTGGCGTTTCTTATGCATTACTATCTCCATTATGGTTCCTCCGTCTCATACAGATGGTTTTCCGTCACAATCCGTGTTCCCTTATCTCCGTCCCGGACCACAATATTTACAATATAACGGTCATCGACCGGATAATCCAACTTCGGAATCATAAACCTTATCTGATTTGTATCAGAAAGAGAGGTATCATATAACATAGAGTACAATCCGTTCTCATCCTGCTGCTGCCAGGTTCCCTGGAACATCCGTTTCTTACCACTCTCTTCACTCTCCAGCCACAGAAATACACTCTTGCCTTCCAGTTCCTCCGGCGCCATATTTACCGTTCCCTCGATCACATCATATCGATCTGCCTCCGCCGTATAAATGCGGTCCAGTGTGGCACTGTAATCTTCGCTTTCCTTCAAGCCTGACATTTTGTAATTCAGTGCAAACAGGCTGAAATTTCCAATCTGATTTACTTTGGAATAGGTAATAAAAATACCATCATAGAGATCCTGTAAGTGCAGCATCAAATGTTCCAGCATCGTATCTGTCACAAACACGGCCCGGTCGCTCTGGTAAAGAGAGGTCATAAGGTTTCTCCATCCATAAGCCTCCAGATTATCTACCACCTGGGGAGATTCTGTTTCCCAACCACCCAGCGTAAAGACATTCGTCAGATAATCCTCCGGAAGTTTTTCAAAAATGGAATAACCAAGCTCTACTCCATTGTTACTGATAGGAGCAAACGTATAATACAGATCTTTCCTTTTCGTAATCACATCATAGAGCTGCCGGAATGCCACGCTCTCCTCCGATTCCTGCAAAGAAGGCTTTCCAAGGGGCCGCACCAGCATATTCACTCCCAGCCCGGTAGTCAAAAGCACACCTGCCATTCCAGCTGCCACAAAACGCCGGCCTTCCAGCCGCTCCTCCCATTGCCTTCCAAGTCCTTCCTGAATCGCAGACCAGACAAAGATCATAAAACACAAAAGGCATGCTGTCACTACAATAGGAAGCACCCGATAGATCTTAATAAAGTATACATAAATTCCCAGAAGCGCTGCCCCCGGCCAGAAAACCGCTACATATCCAGTCCATTTTCTCCGTTTCAGTGAGGCAATGGGAAACAGCCATAACAGCCATCCCAGCACGCCCAACAGGAATAATGGTTTTTTAGCCAGAATCAGCAGATAATCCAGCAAGTATTCCCACTGAAAAGGACGGTCCTTTCGGAAAGCTACGATTTCTTTGAATAATTCAGCTGTGTACCGGTCACTGTCTGCAATAAGCCAATTTTGCAGGTTAAGCACATCCGTCCGCTTCAGCCCCAATTCTTCATACTCCGTCTGATATTCGTTCCAATCCGGAACACCATAGTCCAGAAGCTTCTGACGGGCTTTGTCATATTCCTTATAATGGGCCTCTGCACTTCCAGGTGTATAAACCAGTATATTCTCTGCTGCAATGCTTCCAAATACCAGTGCAAATGCAGCCAGACACGGTACGCAATCACGAAGCAGAAAGCCTTCCCAGTCTTTCTTCTCCCATCCCCTCAGTAAAAGAGTAATCCAAAAGCCAAAAGCCAGAATGCTCACCATGCCAAAAGCCTGGAATCGAATCCAGCCTCCCAAAAGAAGAAAAAAAATGCCTGCCGCCATGATCAGAAATTTCTGCAGTTTCTTTTCCACCGCAAATTTTCCATCTGCTGTTCTGCCTGCGCAGAACACCAGTACATATCCTGCCGCCGTTACAATGGCTGCTGTTTTCGTATATTGCAGTTCCACATAAAGAGGCGACAATCCTGCCAGAACCAGCATCAGTGCCATGACCATTCCAGTCTTCTTCCATCTGGCAATCCAGGTACAGCCAATTGCTGTCAGTGACAGAAAAATCAATCCATACATCACCAATGTATAACAGTTCCATGCCGGGAACAGCATATAGAAACATTTCAATATCCATCCAAATGCACTGTGCAGATAAATAAAATACTGCGTATAACTTCCATATGCCCCGGAGGCAATGGCCGCCAGAGTAAATTCGTCATTGGAACCATAATATGGATGCAAAAACTTTACTGCATATCCTACTGCTGCTATATGAAATATAAAAAACAGGAAAATAAGTTGTCCTGTAGAAATTCTGTTCTTCTTCAACCTTATTCCTCTCACAATGAAAATAATGTAAAAAACCGCCACAGACGGAGTACCCGCAGGTGCTCCGTGCCGTAGCGGCCTCAAAAATCTTAGTTGTCCAGAAGTTTTCCTTCTCCGTTCCAGCTGTACAGCTTACGGATCTCTTTACCAACCTTCTCTGACGGATGCTCTGCAGCCAGTTTTCTCATAGCTTTGAAGTGAGCCTGTCCGCCTGCCGGAGACATATCCAGAAGGAAGTCTTTTGCGAAAGTACCATCCTGGATGTCTTTCAGGATCTGTTTCATAGCCTTCTTGGTATCCTCGGTGATGATCTTCGGTCCGGTGATGTAATCGCCATACTCAGCGGTGTTGGAGATAGAATATCTCATGCCCTCGAAACCAGACTGATAAATCAGGTCAACGATCAGTTTCATCTCATGAATGCACTCGAAGTATGCATTTCTCGGATCATATCCAGCCTCAACCAGAGTCTCAAATCCTGCCTGCATCAGTGCACATACGCCTCCGCAGAGAACTGCCTGCTCACCGAACAGGTCGGTCTCAGTCTCGGTACGGAATGTAGTCTCCAGAATACCTGCTCTTGCTCCACCGATTGCCAGGCCATATGCCAAAGCTTTCTCAAGAGCTTTGCCACTTGCATCCTGATGAACAGCTACCAGACACGGAGTTCCTTTTCCTGCCTGATACTCACTTCTTACAGTGTGTCCCGGAGCCTTCGGTGCGATCATGGTAACGTCAACATATTTCGGCGGTACGATCTGATTAAAATGAATATTGAATCCATGGGAGAACATCAGCATGTTGCCCTCTTCCAGGTTCGGCTCGATATCCTTTTTATACATAGCTGCCTGAAGCTCATCATTAATCAGAACCATGATGATGTCTGCTTTCTTAGCTGCCTCTGCTGCAGTATATACCTCAAATCCCTGCTCCTCAGCTCTCTTCCAGGATTTGCTGCCTTCATAAAGTCCAATAATTACATGGCATCCGGACTCCTTTGCGTTTAATGCCTGTGCGTGTCCCTGGCTGCCGTAACCGATAACTGCGATTGTCTGACCTTCCAGAGCTGCAAGATTACAATCTTCCTGATAGTAAATCTTTGCCATTTTCTTTTCCTCCATCCTTGTATGTGTTTGCTTTATTTCTGCATAAAATCATAGTCCATCAGCTGTCCGTCTTCCCCATACATCTTTACGTCGAAGGTTCCTCTGGACAGACCTGTAAGACCGGTCCGTGCAAGTTCAAGAATCTCAACATCCTTTAACATACGAAGGAATGCACTCAGCTTTGACTGGCTTCCGACAAGTTCGATCACCAGTGACTCTATGGAAACATCTACGATTTTAGCCCTAAAAATATCAGCGATGGAAATAATGTTCTGGCGATTCTGTTCATTACAGAGTACCTTTACCAGAAGAAGTTCCCGACATACGGAGCTGTCCGGCTCCAGTCTTTTAATATCCACCACATCTTCCAGCTTATTCAGCTGCTTTTCGATCTGATCCAGAATGTTGTGGTCACCGGTTGTAACCACTGTCGCCCGGGAGTAACGGGGATCCGCTGTCACACCAACCGTCAGGCTGTCAATATTATAACCTCTGCGGCTGAAGAGACCGGCAATACGACTTAAAACACCGGATGTATTATCTACCAGAATCGAAAAAACTACTTTTTGCATCTATACCCCTGCTTTCTGTCTGTAATTCAAATCTTATATCATCACATTTTATCAATGATACATAGCTTTGTCAATTATTGATCGTCAAATCCGCCAAATAATTATCAAGAAAAGTAAATCTTGTATCAATATAGGCTTCAATCTCCGTCGTGCCTTCCACATTCTCACTGTCCGGCCAGCGCGCCGTGTCCCTTCCAAATGCACCGGATTCCACCAGATATTTCATCTGTTCCCGGGCATATGATTTCCAGTAATCTTCCGTCAGAAAATCTGCTCTCCAACTGTCCCATGTTGTTTTCATATCCTCCGGGAGTGCAGTATCAAAGGCCTGCATATTCCGGAACACCTCTTCGTTCAGCCATCGAGTCGTTAATTCAGGATTGTAACGGATATTCTTAATATCCTTGTCCTCTCCCTGTTCAAAATCATCTCCCCAGGAATAGTTCTGGTCCCAAGGGATTCGGCGAATCGTAAAAGTACCGTCTGCATGCATCTCGGTACTGTAAAAAATATTTTTGAACCGGTTATCCATACCTGCAATGGCATTGTAATAGAGGTCGTAGTTAATAAAATTCTGCCGGTCAATACAACGGTAGAGTGTCGCAAGATCCGACTCTGACTCCATATTGTAACCGCTGTTCCAGAATGTCTGAAAGGGTGTCCAGATTCCATCATACCAGTCTTTTCCACCCTTTTTAATATTAATTCCACCGCAGGAGAAAGACTGGGATGCATTGCTCTCCGCAAAAAGATCATCATCCGGCCACTCATCATTTCCCACTTTGTAGATCAGATCTTTGGTTTTGTCAAGATTTAAGGATTTATAATCCGTGGGTTCCACCAACCCGTAAAGTCCCTGATACTCTCCATTCAATACCAATTCCACATATTCCATCTTACAGCCGGCATCCGTCTTCGTCTCCGTCCGGTCCGCAATCTGGTTCCACAATTCAATAGACAGCTTATCACGCAGTTTGCTCCGGTCAGAATACATAGCCTTCAGCTGCCAGTTATTGTCCTTACGCATACCAAGGAGGGACTCTTTTCGGTCTGTACTTCCATCATCATTCAGAAGATCCAGGCGGTAGCCAATCTTTTCAAACCGCTTGCTGGCATTTCCACGGATATTATAATAAGCATGGCTGTCCAGCACATCATATTCACCAGAAGGAGCAAAGACCGGATCCAGCAGCCGGATGGTGGTGCCATCCTCTCCCATAGTTCCGTCAATGCTCAGCATCGGCATTCCGGTAAACAGCACCGGTATTTCCGCATATTCCGAATCCGTGTATACTAGGCAATAGAAAACTGTTCCCTCTTGAATAGAGTGATTCAGATCCTGGAATCCATCATTTTCTTCAAATACAGCAGAGACCTCCTGACCGTCCACCTGGGCGGTCAGGACACCCTTCCAGTATCCTTCCGACAGGCTCTGGGAAATATAATACCGCCCTTCTGTCTGTTCCCAGGCAGCTTCCACTCCATTGACAAAAAGCTTCGCTCTGGAAGGATCCACCATCTCTGTCCGTTTATCCCGGATTTTCTGATAAGCCTGCTCCGATATTCTGGAGACATCCATCACCGAAGACGTATGATGCATGGCTGCCGCCCACACAAAGATGCAGAATATCAGAACACTGCTTACTAATACTATTTTTTTCTTCATACTTACAGATTCTTCTTCACATCAGCAATATATTCCGGAGTTGTCCCACAGCATCCGCCGATCACAGATGCTCCGCAGTCTCTCAGATGAAGCAGGTGTCGTGTAAATTCTTCTTTCTTCATACTGTAAACAGCCTCTCCGGTCTCTGTAATGGTCGGCATACCGGCATTGGGTTTTGCCACCACCGGGATGGATACGGTTTCATGAAGCTGACTGATAACTGCAGATAACTGATCCGGCCCGACAGAACAGTTAACCCCCACTGCAGCTGCCCCCATGGCTTCCATAGTCGCAGCTGCTTCAAATACGGTACCGCCAAAATAAAGGGTGCCGTCTCCTTCACAGGTGAAGGAAATAATAAGTGGAAGATCACAAACCTCCCTTGCCGCATCACAGATCACAGTTGCTTCATCCTGAGACAACAGGGTTTCTGCCACCAGAAGGTCTACTCCTGCTTCGGCCAACAGCGTAATCTGTTCCTTGTAGATCTCCATCATACTGTCATAAGTCATGGGACCATAAGGCTCCAGCCCTTTTCCGGTCGTGGACATGTCACCGGCAATCAGCACCCGGTCTCCGACATTCGCTTTGGTCCGCTTTACCAGTTCCCGATTCAGGACCTCCACATTTGCTTCCAGTCCCATACCTTTCAGGGTCTCTCTGTTGGCACCGAAGGTCGGGGCATAGATGACCATTGATCCGGCATCCGCATATTCTCTCTGCAGACGGGCAATCTCTTCCGGATGTTCATAGACCCACTGCTCTGTACTGACACCTACCGGCATTCCCATCTTTCTCAAACAGGAACCGGTTCCTCCATCCAGAATCACCGGTCCTTTCTCTTCTACTAATACGCGAAATTCTTCTCTGGTCATTTTATTCTGCCTCAACTTTCCTTGTCTTTTTTCTTCTTTTTCTCCGGATCATGGCACAATACTTTCAAAATCAATGCTGCTCCTCCGAACATCAGCACCAGCATAATCAAATAATTATACAGACTGGTATAACGGAACACAAACTCTGTTCCCGCAATGACAGATGCCACAATCATCAAAAATCCGGCTCCTGTCAGGAGTTTTGCCCCAAATGAATCGGTATTTACACAAATCCAGATTACGCCAACAATAAATGGCACTACCACTAAACCACCGTTCAGCCGCATACCGCCAAGTCTTAGGCTATAAAATGCTGTATGTACCGCCACACTGGATAAGAACCAGTAACCACCAGATACTAACATTGCAAGTCCGATCAAAAACTGTGCCAAAGGATTTCCTTTCTGTTTCATATCATTCTCCTTCTTACATCAGTTTTTTTCCGCAGTTCGGACAGAATTTCATACCCTCTGTCTTTGTACCGCATTCCGGACAGAATTTGCATCCGCCTGCCGGGGCTGCCGTATTGCCGGAAGAAGCCGGGGCCGCCTGCTGCTGTGCCTGCTGACCTGCAAAATTCTGCTGCATCTGACCCGCCATCTGCTGGCCCATCATCATGCCCATGGCCATGCCTGCCATATCAGACGCCGTACGGCCGCCGCCATTTCCATTTGCCATGGCGTCCAGCATGGACATCTGCTGATAACGTCCCATGTCACCGACAACGCTCTGGGATGCGGTCTTGGTTACCATCTTCTGGATCTCTTCCGGATAGGTAAAGCTGGAAATATTAAAGACGGCAATGCTGATACCGATCTTCATCATCTCCATATCCAGATCTTCCTGAATTCCTTTTGCAATGTCAAAGGAATTGGCCTGCAGGTTGAACATATCTTTGCCTTCCCGCACAATCCATTTCATCAGAAGCTGATCCAGCATGGAAGTAACACGCTCTTTCACATCATCGATAGTGAACTGCTGTTTCACACCTGCAATCTTCTCAATCAATGCCGCATGGTCGCTGATCTTGCAGCAGAAAGTTCCGAATGCACGAATGGGCATACCTGCAGGAAGTCCCGGTGCCGGAATGTTAATAGGATTCTTGGTACCCCATTTCACGGTCACTTCTTTGGTATTGATAAACAGCACTTCCGCGCGGATTCCGCTGTTAAAGCCAAATTTGAAGCCTTTTAAGGTAGACAGGAACGGGATAATCTCAGACTCGATGTCAAAGCTTCCCTCATCTGTAAAAATACCCTCTACTTTTCCGTTGTACAGGAAAATTGCATCTTGCCCCGGACGGATAATCAGGCGGCTGCCTTTTTTGATTTCCCGGTTGCTCCATTTCCAGAACAGCACATCATCTCTGTATTCTTCCCACTCTACCACATTGGCAAACTGATTTCCAAATAAACCCATATTCTATGATACCTCCTGTATCCATATGTATTCTGCAGGCGTCAATTCATCTGCCTCATATTCGCAGACCGTCTCCGTCTCATTCTTCTGCAGGCCATAATCTTCCTCGCCGCCAGATGTTGCCAGGAAGAACATACCAATAATTGCCAGTACCAGAAGGATTATCAATGTAATCTTCGCTACACTCTTCGGATACTCGCCCTTCACCCGCCCGGTCTGTCCATTAATCAGCACCGTATAGGTCTTGTTTTTATATCGATAAGCAGTGGAATAGACTGGAAGCAACACGTGCTTATAGGTTTCTGCATCATAATGCTCATCCATGCGAATACTTCGCACATGATCATAACGTCGCAACACATCCTGTTCAACCATACTGTAAAGGGCCGCACTCATTCTTGTTCTTGCCGCGCGGTGCGCATCCTTCAGATCCACTGTATAAATCTCCGAGCTGTATCCGGACAGATAATCCGGGGAATAAGCCGGAATATCCATGGTATTGAACGGCTCAATTCCCTCTATGAGACTTTCATCCAGATGATTGGATGCATGAATCAGCACATCATCAAAAAAATGATTGACATGGCCTGCTACCGGATACCAGTCCGTTACTACTTCTGTATAGGTCTTGCCATCTTTATCTTTTCTCGTCACCTGACGGTCTCGACCACCTTCTGCGCGATAATCTACTTTCGCATCTGCATCAAATGTCCAATAAGGAATATAAATTCCCTGCAATTTGTCCTGCTGATACAAGTGCTTTAACTCTCCAGGAGCCAGCCATCTTCCTTTCATCCATTTACGGAAGCATTCTCCTACTTTGTTTTTGTCAATTTGGAAAGGGACAACTCCATCGGGTCGAATGCCAGCAATCTGTTTATCTGCCAGTACAAAAGGTGTACCGCAATACGGGCAGTCTTTTGCCGTGCTGGTTGCTTCCACTTCCACCATCGCTCCGCAGGATGGACACTGCATGGTGGATGATTTCTTTTCTCCTGCCTTCACCGTTCTTTTTGCATAATCTGTCAGCTTATGTTCCTTTACCGTCTGACGGTTTGCCTCAATTTTTTCTTCTGTCCCGCAGTTCGGACATTTCAAAGACTGAGTGGCAACATCAAATTCCATGACGCCACCACAGTTTTTACAATAGTAGATTTCTCCCACGGTTTTTCCTCTCGCGTTTTATTTCTGTACAGAAACTGCCGCAAAGACATTCTCTGCGGCAGTCTGACTCTTATAATCCCATTTTTGCTTTTAATGCAGCCAGTTCATCATCTACTGCGGATCCGGCTCCATCATCATCATATTTTGCCGCAAGACTGTCAATATCGTCTTCTTTTTCTGCATTCAGTTCAGCCATTGCATTGGCCTGATCCAGCATACGGTCTGCTTTTTCTTCCATCTTTGCAAATGCAGACATGTTATTCTGTGCACCTGCTGCGGAGCTTCCGATCTTGTTCAGTCTCTCCTGCGTCTTGGCAACTGCCATTTTCGCTTTGATCGCATCTTTTCTGGCATTCAGATCACTGATGTCTTTCACCAGTTTATCATGCATCTCGTGCATTTTCACAGCATTACTATGTGCAAGGTCATAAGATTTCTGAAGTGCATCCTGTTTGGATGTGAGCTGCTGCTTTTTCTCCAGGAACTGGCGGGCGTCATTGTCATTTCCAGCCACAATGGCCTTTTCTGCATAACGCTGCATCTTCGCAATCTCTTCATTACACTCATCCAGCTGGCGTTTGCATTTTGTCTCCTCTGCCATCACAGCTGCAGTCTCAGCTTTTACCTTTCCAAGATCACTTTCCAGATTGCGCAGATACTGATCTACCATCTTCTCCGGGTCCTCTGCCTTGTCCAGTAATGCATTCAGGTTCGCAGACATAATATCCCCAAATCTTTTCATAATTCCTGCCATTCCCTTGTCCTCCTTCATGTGAGTAAATTATTTATTTCCATGGCAGTTCCGGGTGCTCAATTTTCTTATCTCTAAGCATCAGGTCTGCCAGGGCTTCCCTTGCCGGTTTATCTTCAAACAGTACTTGATTGACTTCCTGTACAATCGGCATATCAATTCCATATTTTTCTGCCAGTGTCTTTGCTGCTTTTGCAGAATTGACACCTTCCACTACCATCTTCACTTCATCCATGGCTTCCTGCATCGTCTTCCCCTGACCGATGAGAATACCTGCCCGCCGGTTCCGGCTGTGTATGGAGGCACAGGTAACAATAAGATCACCGATACCTGTCAGACCGTTAAAGGTCTCGATATGTCCACCCATGGCCACACCCAGACGACTCATCTCCGCAATTCCTCTGGTGATCAGTGCTGCCTTGGTATTGTCCCCACAACCAAGTCCATCTGCAGCTCCTGCCGCCAGCGCAATAACATTTTTCAGTGCACCACCCAGTTCAATGCCTAACATATCCGGACTGGTATAAACACGAAATACCTTATTCATAAAGAGATTCTGAATGTACTCCGCTGTCTCCCGGTCTTTTGCTCCTGCTACCACAGTGGTGGGAATGTCTCTTCCCACTTCTTCCGCATGGCTCGGTCCGGACAGGACTGCTGCCCGGCATTGTGGGATCTCCTGCGCAATCACATCTGTCAGGATCATCAGTGTACTTTCTTCAATTCCCTTTGACACATCCACAATAAGCTGTCCCGCTGCCACGTACGGCGCCATTTTTTTTGCCATGCTGCGGATGGACGGGGATGCCGTTGCCAGTACAAGAATATCTTTTCCCTCTACGGTCTGTTCCAGATCCGTAGTACATAGAATGTCATCCGGAAGTTTTACCCCCGGAAGCTTTGACTTGTTTTCCCGCTCCTCTCTGAGCATGCGGGATTCTTCTTCCCGTCTGGACCACAACGTCACTTCATGTCCGTTTTTGCTTAAGACTCTCGCCAGAGCTGTTCCCCAGCTTCCTGAGCCGATGACTCCTGCTTTTGCCATAGCTCAATCTCCTCTCCGCCAAAACCATTATTTTTTCTGAAAAATTTTATTTTCTGTTCCGCTTAACAGGCGTTTGATATTCGTTCTGTGACGATAAATGGCCATCAGGGAAAGTGCTGTACACACCAGATAAAATTCCAGTAAATGTCCCTGACTCATTCCATAATACCCTCTCTGTCCAAGAACAGCAATATCTATGACCAGCTCAATGACTACCAAAATGGATCCCAGGGATACATATCTGGTCAGTCCTACTGTCAGAAGGAAGGTGGCTGCCTCCAGAATCGTCACGATTGGTCCCAACGTCAGCACCAGTCCTGCTGTGCAGGCAATGCCTTTGCCGCCGCGGAATCCCAGCTGTACCGGAAAATTATGTCCCAGTATAGCTCCGGCAGCAGCATACATACCTAGCAGCGGAAGCATGTCACCATGAGTCCGTGCAAAAATAACTTTTACCAGAACAACAGCAAGCACTGTTTTTGCCACATCTCCCAGGAGCACGATCACTCCTGCTTTCTTTCCGAGGACACGAAGGGCATTGGTAGTTCCCGCATTACCACTTCCGTATTCCCGGATATCAATTCCGTTCATTTTTCCATAGATATATGCGGTCTGGAATATTCCGAACAGATATCCGATCGCCAGACATACGATGCGTTCCATATCAGTCTGATTCCTTTCTCTCACGTATAATGAATTTCAAAGAAGTTCCCTTAAAGCCAAACGCTTCACGGATCTTGTTTTCCAGATATCTCACATAAGAGAAATGCATCAGTTCTTTATCATTAACAAACACAACAAAGGTCGGTGGTTTTACCGATACCTGAGTTACATAGTAAATCTTCAGGCGCTTACCTTTATCTGAAGGCGGCTGCTGCATGGCAACTGCTTCCGTCACAATCTCGTTGAGTACTCCTGTCTGTACGCGGAGAGTCTGGTTCTCAATCACCATATCAATGGTTTCAAACAGCTTCGGAAGACGCTGGCCGCTGACCGCTGAAATGAACAAAATTTCCGCATAAGGCATGAAAGACAGAACTTCTCTTACCTTTCGGGTAAATTCATAGATGGTTTTATCATTTTTCTCGATGGCATCCCATTTGTTGACTGCAACAATGATGCCCTTTCCTCTCTCATGGGCAATTCCAGCAATTTTCGCATCCTGTTCTGTTACCCCCTCCTTGGCATCAATCACAACAACGACCACATCGGCACGTTCTACAGCAGTTACCGTACGGATAATACTGTAACGCTCCAGTTCTTCCTTAATCTTATTCTTTCTTCTTAATCCTGCTGTATCAATGAAAACATATTCTTTTCCATTCCAGCAGATATCCGTATCAATGGCATCACGGGTGGTTCCTGCGATATCAGATACAATCACCCGGTTCTCACCGGTCAGTTTGTTGATGATGGAAGATTTTCCAACATTCGGTTTCCCGACTACAGCAACCTTCGGGCGGTCATCCTCTTCCTGTTCTTCAGATTCCTCCGGAAAATGTTTCACTACTTCATCCAGCATGTCACCAATTCCCAGACGGGAAGACGCAGATACAGGTACCGGATCACCGATTCCCAGATTATAAAACTCATAGACATCTGCCATGAATTTCTGGAAACTGTCTACTTTGTTCACAACCAGAATCACCGGCTTATGGGAGCGGCGCAGCATATCTGCCACCTTGGAATCTGCATCCTGAAGTCCCTGACGGACATCTACCAGAAAAATAATTACATCTGCCGTATCAATGGCAATCTGCGCCTGCTCACGCATCTGTGCCAGAATAATATCACTGCTGTCAGGCTCAATACCACCGGTATCAATCAATGTGAAGGAATGGTTTAACCAGTTTACATCTGCATAAATACGGTCGCGGGTAACACCCGGCGTATCCTTAATAATCGAAATATTTTCTCCTGCAAGGGCATTGAACAGTGTGGATTTTCCCACATTCGGGCGCCCTACAATTGCAACTACAGGTCTGCTCATGTCTTACCTCTTTCTCTCTATTTGTTTAAAATACAATTTACAAAATCATTTCCGCTTGATTCTACTATGGATACTTTGATTTGTAAAGCAGTTTGTAACTGCTCAACTGTCATGTCATCTAAAAATACCGGTTCATCACTCTTGAGCATATTCGTCGTAAGCAACAGCTCCTCTCCCAGATCTTTTCCCTTCAGCTGATTCACCAGATCCTGCCCGGTCAAAAGCCCGGCAACCGTAATCTTCCCGCCAAAGAACTCATTTTTCACTGTAATGACCTGTGCTTCCACACCTGGGTATTTCCCCCGGATAGACGCTACATGCTCCCTGAGATATGGTGCTGCCAGTTCTCCGGTAGCAATGGTCACTTTTCGTTTTCTGTCATCCCCCGGAAGATCTGCGAGACATGCATCCACTTCTTCTTTCAGAAGCCGTACCATACCGACACCATTTTCCAGCTGAAGATAGCCATCATACGTCGTTTCTTCCGGCATAGAACGTTCTGCAAGAATATACCATTCATCCCCCGCATGAATAAAATGCGTTCCATATTCCTTTACCAGTTTTTCCTGCCAGCTATGAATCAAGTCCAGAACCCTGCAGGCATCTTCCTTCGTGAAAGGTTCCAGCGGATACAGGCCATCACGATATCTGGTCAGTCCTACCGGCACCACCGATACACTCTGGAGTTCCGGCATAAGCGTCACCAGATCCCGAATAGATCGATCCAGTTCCTCCCCGTCATTCACACCACGACAAAGAACAATCTGTCCATTCATGACAATACCTGCCGCTTTGAGTCTTTGTACCTTGTCCATAATATCTCCGGCAAACCGGTTATGAAGCATTTTGCAGCGAAGTTCCGGGTTGGTCGCCTGAAAAGAAATATTAATAGGGGAAAGTTTGTAATAGATAATTTTCTCCAGATCATGCTCATTCATATTGGTGAGCGTCAGATAATTTCCCTGTAGAAATGACAGACGGGAATCGTCATCCTTAAAATACAAAGTGTCCCGCATACCTTTCGGCAACTGGTCTATAAAGCAGAACATACATTTATTTCTGCAGGAACGGTAATCATCCATCAGACCATTTTCGAATTCCATTCCCAGGTCATCTTCGTATTCTTTTTCAATCTCCAGTTCCCACTCTTCGCCATCCGGCTTACGAATCACAACAAGTACTTCTTCTTCATTCATTAAATACCGGTAATCAAAAACATCCTCCGGTTCCTGACCATTCACCGATACCAGTACATCACCAGGCTCAATCTCCAGTTCTTCGGCAATACTTCCCGGTGCTACTGCGCTTACAATATGTTCCATGTATCTATATTCACCTTGTCCTTCTTTTTACGTCCAGTCAGAATGCCCATTACAGGCATTCTTTGTTTTCTACTATACAGGATTTGCTAACAAATTGCAACTATATGACTTGACTGGTACTGTGTGAAAATGATATAAATGAAGTAATGGTTTTACATAAAAGACTGGAGGAAAATTATGTCTGAAAATTATTCCTATGAGAGTATTCTTCCCATTGCCCCGTTAAAAGTGGTTGCGCTGGAAGGCTGCCTCGATATGGCGCAGAGAGTAGATCAATATCTGGTAGAATTCCGCGAAAAAGGAAATCAGGATTTCCAGAATACACCGAACTTTCACGGCTATCACGAAGATTCCTATCTTCTGAAAAGTGCGTGCCCCCGCTTTGGTACCGGAGAGGCCAAGGGAATTCTCTATGAATCCGTCCGCGGTGCTGATCTGTTCATTCTTGCAGATGTAACTAATTACAGCCTGACTTACAATGTATGTGGTCACGAAAATCATATGTCTCCGGATGATCATTATCAGGATATCAAACGTATCATTTCTGCTGCAAACGGAAAGGCCCGCCGTATCAATGTAGTGATGCCCTTCCTCTATGAAAGTCGGCAGCACAAAAGAACCCAGCGCGAATCCCTGGACTGCGCCTTCGCATTACAGGAGCTGATTGATATGGGGGTCTCCAACATTATCACCTTTGATGCCCATGATCCCCGTGTCTGCAATGCCATTCCATTGTATGGATTTGACAGTTTCAATCCTCATTATCAGTATATCAAAGCACTCACCCAAGCAGCACCGGATTTAAAAATCGATAAAGATCATTTGATGGTTATCAGCCCGGACGAGGGTGCTATGGAACGTGCCGTTTACTTTGCAGGTGTTCTTGGTGTGGATATGGGTATGTTCTACAAACGCCGTGATTACTCCACTATTGTCAATGGAAAGAACCCCATCGTTGCCCATGAGTTTCTCGGCGACGATCTGCACGGTAAAGATGTCATCATTATCGACGACATTATCTCCTCCGGAGAAAGTATGCTGGACGTTGCACATCAGATTAAAAACCGCGGTGCAAAACGCGTTTTCGTCTGCGCTGCTTTTGGCCTCTTCACCGACGGACTGGAGAAATTTGATGAGTATTATGAGAAAGGCTATATCAGCCATGTGATCACCACCAATCTGATTTACCAGTCACCGGAATTGCTTTCCCGTCCTTATTACACGGAAGCGAATATGACCAAATTCCTGGCGGCTATCATCGACTGTATCAATCACGATGTGTCTACCGGACACGTCAACGATCCAACCGAGCGTATTCAGAGAGTGCTGGAACGCATGAAATAGGAATAAAAAAGGCAGGATCTCTTCACCGCGAAGAGTCCTGTCTCTTTTTTCTTTTATTTTCTTTTTCGGATTTACAATTTCTTTCCTTTCAGGATAACCTGTACCGTACTTAAATCATCCTCTTTTAAAAGCACCAGATTGGCTATCTTGCCCGGCGTGATGCTTCCGTACTGGTCATAGATTCCCACAGATTTTGCAGAATTAACTGCCGCACATTTGACTGCGCTTTCCAGCGGAATCCGCATCTTCTGTACAACTACCCGCACACAATCCATCAGGTTCGTTGCGGAGCCTGCAATCGTACCATCTTCCAGTGCTGCCAGATTACCGGTCTTGATGACCTTCTGACCACCCAGTGCGTATTCGCCGTCCGGCATACCGGTCGCTTCCATGGAATCACTGATCAGGATAATCCGGTCATCTCCAAACATCTTAAAAGTCTGTCTTACCGTTACCGGATGAATGTGGATGCCATCGCAGATCATTTCTGCTTCCACCTTCTCATGATCCGCAGCCGCCCCTACCACTCCCGGTGCGCGATGAGAAAGTCCTGACATGGCATTATAAAGATGAGTCACATGATGAACGCCATGTTCAAATGCCTCGGATGCCTCCTCATAATCGGCAGTCGTATGCGCTACGGAAAGAACTACTTCGTCTTTCAGTGCTTCAATGCATTCTTTTGCTCCATCCACTTCCGGTGCGATGGCAAGAAGCTTCACCATGCCGCCGGATGCTTTATTCAATCTCCGGAACATCTCTGCGTCCGGCTTGTGTACGAAATCTCCATTCTGGGCACCTTTTTTTGCCATGGCAATGAATGGTCCCTCCATGTTGATACCACAGAGAGTTGCCCCTTTTTCGTTTCGGTAGGAAGCTGCTGCCTCGCAGATTTTCTGAAGAGTATCCTCGCCCAGCGTCATAGTCGCCGGAACAATGGTGGTAATTCCCTGGGATGCCTCATACACTGCCATTGCCTCAATGGACTCATGCGTACCATCACAAAAATCATGTCCCACGCAGCCATGGAAATGAATATCGGTAAGTCCGGGAATCAGATAACAGCCTTCTGCATCCAGCACTTCGTCATCGCCGCTTTTCTCGGAAATCAATTCTCCGTCCGTATATACGTCTTTCTTTTCAAAAATACCTTCTTCTGTATATACCTTTGCGTTGATAATTTTCATCTTACCGCCTCCTGCTTACAGACCGCATTTGGACAGCGCTGCTTCATCAGCAACAATTGTTACATCGGGATGCATCTGAAGGATAGATGCCGGAACCTGCGGAGTAACCGGTCCAAAAAATGCGTTCTTTACAGTCTCTGCCTTGTCCTCACCACTGACAACAACCAGAATCTTCTTTGCCATCATGATAGTCTTGATACCCATGGTATACGCCTGCTTCGGAACCTCGTCGATGGACGCGAAAAATCTCTTATTTGCCTCAATGGTTCTCTCCTGCAGATCGACACAATGAGTCTCCGTCTCAAATGCTTCGCCCGGCTCATTGAATCCAATATGTCCGTTGTGTCCCAGGCCAAGAAGCTGCAAATCCACACCGCCGGTAGAACGAATCACTTCTTCATATCTTGCACACTCTTCTTCTGCATTCAGATTCATGCCATTCGGAAGATGCGTTCTCTCCGGATTGATATTTACATAATCAAATAAATTATGATTCATGAAATAAAAATAGCTCTGATCATTCTCTCGGGGCAATCCCTTGTACTCGTCCAGATTGACCGTTGTTACATCACCAAAATCCAAATCACCCTTCTCATACCATTCGATCAGCTGTTTATAGGTTCCGATTGGAGTAGATCCGGTAGCCAGGCCCAAGACGCAGTCCGGTTTCATAATTACCTGTGCAGAAATAATGTTTGCTGCTTTACGGCTCATGTCATTGTAATCTTTTGCTTTAATAATTTTCATCATTCTTCACCCTCTTGTAGTTATTTCCTTGTACTGTCTTTATTCTAGGGTCTGGCTGGCTTTTTGTATAGGCACTATCTTGTCACGACTATGGAAGATTTTCACTTCGCAAAATTTCCTTATTTTAATCCGAGAAATGCCGCCAAATTTCCGCGCTGTCCATGACTGGCTCTGTGTGAAAATAAAAGTTCATGATTACAGCAGGTACAGATATTAGTAATACTAAGATGCTCCGGACGGATACCTGCCTCCAGGAGTATCCGTTCATTGGCATTCCACAGATTCAACTGATATTTTCCATTGCCTTTGCGGTATACAAGCCGATCATCCAGCTGATCTGCAAATTCATCCATAAACGCCTGTGCCACATCCTCACTCACTTCATAGCAGTCCTGACAAATAGACGGGCCTATGGCAGCCTGTACATCCTCTGGACGAGTCCCAAAGGCTTCCTTCATACGCTCCAGGGTCACTTTTCCTATGCGGTGAACCGTTCCCTTCCAGCCGGAATGAGAAAGGCCAACGGCTTTATGAACCGGATCCACGAAATACAACGGCACACAGTCTGCATAAATGGTGACAAGCATGAGTCCCGGCGTATCTGTGATCAGGCCATCCACGTCCGTGTAATCCCGCTCCCGATCAAATCCTTTTCCCCTGTCGGCTTCCGTCACCAGGCGCACATTGGTCGTATGGGTCTGATCGGACAACACCAGATCTTTCGTTTCAAAACCAATGGCCATTCCCATTCTTCGGAAATTTTCCCGGACCTTCTCCGGATCATCTCCCCTAGTAAAACTTAAATTCATAGAAGACAAGCATCCTTCACTGACTCCTCCCAGTCTCGTAGAAAAACCATGGCGCACCAATCCCATGTTCTCTAAATTCTCAAACACAAAATATGGTACGCCATTTTTCTCCACAAGCCGCATGTCTTCTGCTTCTGTTTTTCTCTTCCACATCATTTCTGCGTCTCCTGTTTTCACCTGTAATCAAATGCATTTACAATGTGCCGGATTTCCTGTCCCAGCACACAGATTACGTCAAAGCGGCAGGGTTGGTTCAGCTTTTGCTTCTTCCAGCAATAATACTCTGCCACTCTGGAAATCTTTTTCTGTTTCCGATAATCCACTGCCTCCGCCGGATCACCAGCCTCACTGCTTCTGCGATATTTGACCTCCACAAAAACCAAATACCCATCTTTTTCCGCAATCAGGTCAATCTCGCCCTGACGGCACCGGTAGTTTCTTTCTACAATCTGATACCCATGGCCTTCCAACCACTTTGCCGCTAGTCCTTCATACTCACTGCCTGTTTGCCGTTTATTCATACACCGCTTATTCTCCACAAATATTGCGGATAAAGGTTCTCCGATGAAGCGGACAGGGACCATATTCCCTAAGAGCCGCCATATGAGCTGCTGATCCATAGCCTTTGTTGGATGCAAAGCCATACTCTGGATACTTTGCATCCAGTGCTTCCATCATCCGGTCCCTTGTCACCTTGGCAACCACGCTGGCTGCCGCAATAGAAAGACTTTTTGCATCGCCTTTAATAATAGGCACCTGCTTCTGCGGGAGTCCTGGAATGGTGACTGCATCGTTCAAAAGGATATCCGGACATACGCTCAATTTGCCGACAGCCTGCCGCATAGCTTCATAGGTTGCCTGTAAAATATTGATATCATCAATGACTTCCTGGCTGATCACGCCAATGCCCACGGCTACCGCTTTCTCCATGATTTCATCATAGAGAAGCTCCCGTCTGCGGGCTGTCAGTTTCTTAGAATCATTGAGATATAGAATCTGACAGTCTTTCGGGAGAATCACCGCGCCAGCCACTACGGGGCCTGCCAGCGGGCCTCTGCCCACCTCATCAATACCACATAAGATTCCCAGCGGTCCATATTCTCTCTCATACATCAGCATGCCCTGAATCCGTTCGATTTCCGCTTCCAGTTTCTGCTGCTTTTTTAATTCCCGTTCTTCTTTTTTCGTCATTACTGATGCCTCAAAATTCCGATCTTGGAAAGCGGCCAAATCCGTACCCATGCCCTTCCAATAATCTGATTTCGTTTAATCTTTCCTACGCTTGGATCACGGCTGTCCGTACTGTCATTGCGGTTATCTCCCAGAACAAAGTACTCATCGTCGCCCAACGTAATGGGATCTGCTGCCATTCCGGAATTTTTCATCACTTCTCTTCCATAAGATTCACCCAGCACTTCGCCATTTATATAAATAGTTCCATCCACAATCTGTACTGTCTCACCTGGAAGCCCAATAATTCGTTTGATAAAATATGTATTGTCTTCATACTGATAAGGAAATACAATAATATCGTATCGTTTCGGATCTGAAAAACGGTAAGTCAGCTTATCTACAATCAAATTGTCGCCATCACTTAACGTATTCTCCATGGAGCTGCCGCTTACATAGGTTCTCTGTCCCACAAAATGAATGATCAGAAACGTCACACCCACTACCACTGCTACATAGAGCAGAAAGCTTAAGATCTCCCGCACCAGACCACGTCCTTTTTCCTCTGCACTCATTCTTCTACCTCTTCCACTTATCAGTTTTTTATTTATTCGGAAACTCAAGGGTAATTTTTCCCAGTCTTCCGCTGCGGAAATCATCCATCAGGAAGGAAGCCGCCTTTGCAAGATCCGCTTCGCCGCCTTTAGAAAGACATCCTCTTGCCGCTGCAATTGCCGGAAGAATTTCCTCTTTTTTCATACCTTCCGCTACTGTAATCTTATAACGTTCCTCCAGAGCTGCCGGAAAATGTGCCAGAAGAAATTCTCCCAATTCTACTGCCAGTTCTTCCAGATTCAAAATTTCATCATTCACAGAACCTAACATTGCCAGACGAAGCCCTACCTGCTGATCATCAAATTTCGGCCATAAGATTCCTGGAGTATCCAGAAGTTCTACCTGCTTATTCAGGCGGATCCACTGTGCTCCTTTTGTCACTCCCGGCTTATTACCGGTTTTTGCACAGGCTCGCCCTGCAAAACTGTTAATAAACGTGGATTTTCCTACATTCGGAATTCCAACTACCATAGCTCGTACCGGACGATTCAGAATTCCTCTCTTACGGTCTCTCTCCGTCTTTTCCTTACATGCATCCTGGATGACTGTCTGTACTTCCTTCATGCCATTCTTGCTTCTGGAATCCAGCTTTACTACAAAGCAGCCTTTCTCCCGAAAATACGCTGCCCACGCATCATTGGCCCGTTCACTGGCCAGATCCGCTTTATTCAGAAGAATCAGTCTCGCCTTTCCTTTCCCGAGATCATCAATATCCGGATTACGGCTGGAAAGAGGCGCCCTTGCGTCTACAAGCTCAATAATCAGATCTATCAGCTTAATATTTTCCTGCATCATTCTCCGGGCTTTTGTCATATGTCCCGGATACCATTGAATATTCATATGTCTGCTCCTTTTCTATTGCCCTTTGGGAATCGGTCCGAAATTCTCCCAGGGAAAGCTGACGAACCAGGCTTTTCCATAAATATCTTCTGTCTTTACATTACCTATATCTGCATTACGGCTGTCCTCACTCTGATTTCGGTTATCTCCCAACACAAAATACTCTCCGGTTCCTATCGTAATCTCATCCTCTGCCACACCGGCATAATCCATCTGTTCACTGCCAAGTCCGGTTTCAAAGAGATCTCCATTTACATAGATAAAGCCATCTTTAATTTGAACCTTATCCCCCGGAGCGGCAATGACTCTACGCATATAATAATGAGAGTTTGTATTTCCATTTGGTTTAAATACCACTACATCTCCCTGTTTTGGTGCCGACAAAAGATAACTGAATCGATTGACCAGCACCGTATCGCCGCTGTGGATGGACGGTTCCATGGCCTGGCCGATACAGGTGAGTGCCGTCATAAAATAGAAAACGAGAATGCAGCCAATGGCAAATGCCAGAATACACTCCCCTGCCCACAAAAGAATCTCCTGAACCGCAGAAGCCTGAATTCGCTTTCTTCTTCTGTAAAAACTGAGTCCTTTTCTTTTTCTCAAGCGTTCTGCCTCCTTAGGTAAAAAAAGGGACATAATACTCTCGTATATGTCCCTCACATTCACAGCTTATTCACCGCCGTAATTATTTTACAAGCTCTTTAACCTTTGCTGCTTTACCAACGCGGTCTCTTAAGTAGTTCAGTTTTGCACGTCTTACTTTACCATGACGAACAACTTCTACTTTCTCTACGTTCGGGGAATGCAGCGGCCAGGTTTTCTCTACGCCGATACCGTTGGAATTCTTTCTAACAGTGAAGGTTTCTCTGTTGCTTCCACCCTGTTTCTTCAGTACGGTTCCCTCGAATACCTGAATTCTCTCGCGGTTACCCTCTTTGATCTTTGCGTATACTTTTACAGTATCTCCTACGCTAAAGCTCGGTACTTCTGCTTTCAGCTGTGCAGCCTCAAGGCTCTTAATAATCTCGTTCATTGTGTTCCTCCTTATTCACTTCGATGTTCTTAATACCCTTCCGGTAACAGAGGACCATCTCCTTTTTCTCACAACGCATTTTATTCTATCATACTTCTTTTAACTTGGCAAGGAATTTTTTATCTTGTTTTGTAAGATTTGCATTTTCCAGCAAATCCGGTCTTCGCTCCAAAGTACGGATCAAAGACTGCTCTCTTCTCCATTTCTCCACATTAGCATGATGGCCGGACATCAGGATGGGCGGCACTGCTTTGTCGCGCCACACTTCCGGACGGCTGTACTGGGGATACTTCAGCAGATTATCATGAAACGAATCAAATTCCGCCGAATCTTCATTATGAAGCACACCGCCCACCAGGCGGGACACCGCATCCATAATGACCAGTGCCGGAAGTTCACCTCCGGTCAGCACATAATCACCAATGGACACTTCTTCATCAACAATCTCTTCCAGCACCCGTTCATCAATACCTTCATAATGACCGCACAGGAAGACAATTTCCTCCTCCTGTGCCAATTCTTCTGCCATCCTCTGGTTGAAGACTTTTCCCTGGGGGCTCATATACAGGACCTTCGGCTTCTTCGGGAGCTTTTCAGCAACCGACTGATAAGCCAGATAAACCGGTTCTGCCTGCATGACCATACCGGCGCCTCCGCCATAGGGATAATCATCGACCCGGTTATGTTTATTAACGGAAAAATCACGAATATTGACGGTATCCAGACTCAACAGTCCTTTTTCTACCGCCCTTCCTGTAATACTTGTCTGAAATCCGTCTCGGATCATATCCGGAAACAGTGTTAAAACATGAAAATTCATTAGTCCAGCAATCCCTCCAGCACATGAACCGTCATGCGTTTTTCTTCTACATTCACATCCAGAATGCAGTCTCGGATGGCCGGAAGCAGGATCTCCTCACCATCAGAAGTCTCTACCACATAGACATCATTGGCTCCTGTCTCCATGACGTCGATTAAGGTTCCCAGAGCCTTGCCTTCGTCCGTTACTACTTCCATGTCGATGAGATCCGCAATAAAATTCTCATTCTCTCCCAACGGCACAGCTTTCTCTCTCGGAATCAGCAGATCTTTGCCCTTGTAAGGCATGATTTCATCTATATTATTGAAGCCCTTAAACTTCAGAATGACCTGATTTTTGAAAAATTTTACCTGTTCAATTTCCAACGTTTTCTTTTCTCTTCCGGTATCCAGAATCACTTCCTTTAACTTCTTGAATCTGGTCGGATCATCTGTCGTTGGAAATACTTTAACCTCTCCGCGCACACCATGCGTGGAAGAGATCACACCAACTCTTAAAAAATCTTCCATCAATACGTTCTCCATGATAATAATGAAAGGACGCCGGAGAACCGGGAACCCACAAGCCTATCGGCCCGGAGCTTCCGGTCACGGCGTCCTGTCCGCGACCGTTAATTACTGTACGATCTCTACTACTACTTTTTTATCGTCTTTGGAAGCTGCTGCCTTCACGACAGAACGGATGGCTTTTGCAATACGGCCCTGTTTGCCGATCACCTTACCCATATCGTCTGCTGCTACGTGAAGTTCTATGATTGTAGCATTTTCCTTTTCCGTCTCGGTGACAACCACCTCATCCGGATGGTCAACCAGTGACTTTGCAATCACCTCTACCAGTTTTTTCATACTTCCACCTCCGTGGTGTCCTTAAGAAAAGAACTTATTTGGTGATTCCTGCCAGTTTAAACAGTTTTCCAACCATCTCGGTCGGCTGAGCGCCGTTTGCAAGCCATTTTTTAGCTGCCTCTTCGTTGATGTTGAAAGTGCTCGGATCGTTGTTCGGATCATAAGTTCCGATCTCCTCGATGAAACGTCCGTCACGCGGGGATCTGGAATCTGCTACGATTACTCTGTAAAACGGTGCCTTTTTCTGTCCCATTCTTCTTAATCTGATCTTTACTGCCATTGTTTCTTCCTCCATTAAATAAATGTATTGTAGTTTATATTCTATATTGTAAACGGAAAATCCGGATGCATCTGTTCCCTAGAAGGGTAATTTGCCGAACATTCCTTTTTTACCAAATTTACCTTTGCCGCCCATCAGTCCCGGCATCTGCTTCATCATCTTTCTGCTCTGCTCGAACTGTTTTACCAGACGGTTGACTTCACTGATATCCACACCTGCGCCGTTGGCAATTCTGCGCTTTCTGGATGGATTCAGAATCGACGGATTCTGACGTTCCTTGACGGTCATGGAAAGAATCATTGCCTCAATACGGGCCATCTTCTTCTCATCCACAGCATCTTCCAGCTGCTTCATCTGCGCGCCGCCCATCCCCGGCATCATGCTTAAGAGAGCGCCAATACCGCCCATCTTCTTCATCTGCCGCATACTTTCCAGATAATCCTCGAAGTCGAACTGGTTTTTCTTCATCTTCTGAACCATCTTCTTGGACTGCTCTTCGTCAATGGACTCCTGCGCCTTCTCAATCATGGTCAGAATATCACCCATGCCAAGAATTCGGGATGCCATACGGTCCGGATAGAACTGTTCCAGATCGGAGAGTTTCTCACCCATGCCGATATAGAGGATCGGTTTTCCGGTCACTGCGCGGATGGAAAGTGCCGCACCACCACGGGTATCACCATCCAGCTTGGTAAGGATCACACCATCAATGCCTACCTTATCCACGAAAGTGGAAGCTACATTTACTGCATCCTGTCCAGTCATGGAATCCACAACCAAAATACTGTAATCGACATTGACATTTTCCTTGATCTCCACAAGCTCTTCCATCATGGATTCATCAATGTGAAGACGTCCTGCGGTATCCAGAATGACAACGCTCATTCCATGCTTTTTCGCATGTTCCACGGCAGCCTTTGCAATATCCACCGGCTTGTTCTGATCTCCCATGGAAAATACTTCCACGCCCTGCTTCTCACCATTGACCTGCAGCTGCTTAATAGCTGCGGGGCGGTACACATCACAGGCTGTCAACAATACCTTGCGGCCTTTGATCTTGAACTTTCCGGCCAGCTTTGCTGCGGTAGTCGTCTTACCTGCTCCCTGAAGACCAGTCATCATAATAACCGTAATCTCGTTGGAAGGGCGAAGCTTAATCTCTGTCGTCTCGCTTCCCATCAGCTTGACCATCTCTTCATTTACAATCTTGATGACGGTCTGCCCCGGTGTCAGGCTTTCCAGCACGTCCGTACCGACTGCCCTTTCCTCCACCGCTTTGATGAACTGCTTTACTACTTTGAAACTTACATCCGCTTCCAGAAGTGCAAGTTTGACTTCTTTCAGACCTGCTTTTACATCGGCCTCGGTCAGTCTTCCTTTACCCCGAAGGTTCTTAAATACGTTCTGTAGTTTTTCTGATAAACTGTCAAATGCCATCTATAGCTCCTCCAGGATCTCGGCTGCGATCTGTCCGATCTTCTGCATGGACGGATCGTCTTTTTCATTTTCGGTAAGCTTATGTATCTCTCCCACTTTTCCGCGGAGATCCACAAAGCGTTCCACCAGATGAAGCTTCTCTTCATATTCATTCAGAAGCCGTGTGCTACGCTTGACCATATCATGCACGCCCTGTCGGCTGATGCTTAAGGACTGGGCTACCTCGCTTAGGGAGTAATCATTCAGTACCACATCTTCATATACCTGCTTCTGATGCTCTGTCAAAAGCTCACCATAAAAATCATATAAAAGCGTCTGTCTCAGAATCTCTTCCATCGTTGTCACCTTGTGTATCTTACACGATTCGGGTAGTGGTGTCAAGTGTTTTTTCTTGACAAGTTGATTTTTCGCAAAAAGCGGCCGCTCCTTATCCGAGAAGCGGCCTTCATCATCTGTTATTTCCTATTTAAGTTTATCCAGAATGGAATATCCAATGGTTCCTTCCGGCATTTTTACACCGAAATTATCTGCTATAGTAGCACCAATGATGGCAAAGGTATCGGTCTCCGGGAGTTCTCCGCTGCCTTTCATTGCTTTGGAGTATGCCAGGAACGGTACTTTTTCTCTGGTGTGGTCGGTTCCGGTATAGGTCGGATCGTTTCCATGGTCTGCGGTGATAATGAGAAGGTCGTCTTCACGCAGAGTATCAAGAAGGACTCCCAGGTTTACATCGAATTTCTCAATCTCCTGTGCGTAGCCTGACGGATTTCTTCTGTGTCCCCACAGAGCATCGAAATCTACCAGATTAACGAAGCAGAGTCCGTGGAAATCTTTCTTTGCCACATCGATGGTCTGTTCCATGCCGTGAACGGAGCTCTTGGACTTATATGCCTCCGTAATGCCCTCTCCCACGAAAATGTCATTGATCTTTCCGATGGAGATGACATCAAGGCCTGCATCTTTCATTGCATTCAGCGCGGTCGGACCAAAGGGTTTCAATGCATAGTCATGACGGTTGCTGGTACGCTTGAACTCGCCTTTTTTCTTGCCGACATACGGTCTTGCAATCACACGGCCCACTTTCCACTCGTCTCTCATGGTCAGTTCTCTGGCAATCTCACAGCAACGGTACAGCTCATCAAGACCGAAGGTCTCCTCATTTCCGCAAATCTGAAGGACGGAATCGGCAGAGGTGTACACGATCATATGTCCTGTTGCAATTTCTTCTTCTGCCAGTTCATCCAGAATTTCCGTGCCGCTGGCACTCTTATTGCCGATGACCTTATGCCCGGTACGCTCTTCCAATTCTTTAATCAGTTCCGGCGGGAATCCGGTCTCGGTAAAGGTCTGGAATGGTTTGGTCACTTCCAGTCCCATCATTTCCCAATGTCCGGTCATGGTATCTTTTCCGCGACTCTTCTCCCGCAGCTTGCCGTAGTAAGCCAGCGGATGATCCGTCGGTGCAACTTGCTTTAACGGAGTAATATTTGCCATTCCCAATCTTTGGAGATTCTGGATCTCAAAGGTGTCGACAGATTCTGAAATATGCCCCAGAGTATTGACACCGATGTCACCGAAATCCGCAGAGTCCGGCATTGCACCGACTCCTAGGGAATCCATGACAACTACAAAAACTCTCTTAAATTTTTCCATGTCGCATTCTCCTATCACGTTAGAATTACGTTTTGAAAAGCAGCCAGCTGCTTTGGAAGGTGACAGCCTGTGAAAGAAACGTCCGCAGTCCCGGTACTTCATGAGAACGAGCAGTCAGCGATGTTCGAATGTTAGTACCGCTGGATCGAGGACTTAGCGCGAGCGGTTCCGCTCACAGCCTGTCACTTCCAAGTGCTGGGCTGCATGTAAATAATGCCTGAATAAAATTAATTATTTCAGATTATTGGGTCCGAATCCAAGCGGAAGAAGCTCTTTCAGTGTGAAGATTTCATACTGCTCTTTTCCGGTTGCCAGAATGATCTGGAACTCTTCCGGATCACAGAACTCCATCATAACCTGACGGCAGACACCACATGGAGCTGCATATTCTTTCAGTTCTTTATTCATACCGCCCACAACACAGATAGCATCAAATTCCAGCACGCCCTCGCTGACTGCCTTGAAAAATGCCGTTCTCTCCGCACAGTTGCTTGGAGTATAGCCTGCATTTTCAATATTGCAGCCGCCATAGACAGTTCCGTTCTTTGCCAGCAGAGCCGCTCCCACATGGAAATGAGAATAAGGTACGTAGGAATAATCCATCATATTGATAGCTTTATCAATCATTTCTTCAATCTGCTTCTTTTCCAGCTCTTTCATACAACCTCAAACAATCCTTTCCTTAATATCCAGTTGCCTCTTCCTGTTTCACCAGTTTGATAATACGGCTGGTTCCCAGACGGTCCGCACCCAGAGAAAGGAACTTTTCTGCATCGTCAAGAGAAGAAATTCCTCCAGCTGCCTTCATCTTCACATTCGGTCCGATATGCTCGGAAAACAGTTTGATATCCTCAAAAGTTGCACCTGCTTTGGAAAATCCGGTAGATGTTTTAATATAATCAGCCCCTGCTTTTGTCACTGCTTCACACATACGGATTTTTTCTTCATCGGTGAGCAGGCAGGTCTCGATGATGACTTTCAGTATTTTGGAACCGCATGCTTTTTTGAGCGTACGGATTTCCTCTTCGATGCAGTCAAATTTGCCGTCTTTTGCCCAACCGATATTGATGACCATATCAATCTCATCTGCGCCATTTGTCAGTGCATCCTTGGTCTCAAACTCTTTTGCCGCGGTGGTCATGTATCCGTTCGGAAAACCAATCACGGTGCAGACTGCCATTTTATCCTGTACATATTCTTTTACCTGTTTTACATAAGCAGGCGGAATACATACAGAAGCGGTTCCATAGGTAATTGCATCATCACAGATCTGTTTGATCTCCGCCCAGGTAGCAGTCTGCGTCAGCAGTGTATGATCGACATGTTTTAAAATCTCTTTTACATCCATTCTTATAAATTCTCCCCGTCTTTATTATTATGCCAGTTCCAGTGCAATCTCCATCATCTTGCCAAATCCCAGCTGACGGTCTTCTGCACTTAAGAACTCGTTGGTATACAAATGGTCAGAAATGGTCAGCATACAGAGGGCTTTCTTACCTGCTTTTGCTGCATTCATATACAGAGCTGCCGCTTCCATCTCCACAGCCAGTACACCCATGCTGCGCCACAGATCATTGACATTCGGGTTCGCATTGTAAAATACGTCAGAAGAAAGGACATTTCCAACGACTACATTGGTACCCTGACGTTTTGCAGTCTCAACGGCTCTGTTCAGCAGGTCATAATCTGCGATCGGAGCAAAAGTTCCCGGAAGGCCATACTGATATACATAGTTGGAATCCGTGCAGGCACCCATGCCGATGACTACATCCATCAGTTTCAGATGATCCTGCAGGGCTCCTGCAGAACCAATACGGATGATCTGATCTACATCATAGAAGTTAAACAGCTCATAGGAATAGATTCCGACGGAAGGCATACCCATGCCTCCGCCCATAACGGAAATCTCTTTTCCTTTGTAAGTTCCGGTATATCCAAACATGTTTCTGACTGCAGTTACCTGTCTCGGATTCTCGAGATACGTCTCTGCAATGTATTTTGCTCTCAATGGATCTCCGGGCATCAGTACGGTTTTAGCGAAATCGCCTGCTTTGGCGCTGTTGTGCGCAGTTGGTGTGTTGGACATGTTTGTTCTCCTTTCTTATTTAGACTTCACAAAAATCTTGCCGTTGGCTGCCGGTGTGTGAGCTTTTCCCACGAACAGCACCAGTGCCACGATAGTTACCACATACGGAATCATGGAAATCAGGTTCGGGGATACCATATTGCTCTGGGATGCCAGGGATTTGATACCACTGCAAAGGCCAAAGAGCAGGCATGCCTTCGTTGCTCCCTCCGGGGAGAACTTTCCAAAAATAACCGCTGCAATCGCAATGAAGCCCTGTCCTACGATTACGCTTGGACGGAACTGGTTAATGGTTGCCAGCGTGACAAAGGCTCCGCCAAGCCCGGCCAGAAATCCGGACAGAATCACACAGATGTAACGAACCTTGTATACGTCAATACCCAGGGATTCACATGCTTCCGGATGTTCCCCGACAGCTCTTAAGTGAGCTCCGAATCTTGTTTTGTAAAATACAAACCAGCAAATAAATGCCAGAATAAATACCAGATATGCCACTGCATAGACATTCAGTACGTTGCTCCAGAAAGAACCGGTCGGGAACACACCCTCAAAGAGTTTCGGCAGCTTGCAGCTGGGATCCATCGCCGGTGTATCGGAAGAGTTATTGTACATCGCCTTGCAGAGGAACAGTGCCAGTCCAGGTCCTAAGAAGTTGATCGCCGTACCGGCAATGGTCTGGTCTGCATGGCAGGAAATACATGCAAATGCGTGGATCAGTCCGAACAGTGCGCCCGCCAGTCCTGCACAAAGGAATGCGATCCAGCCGTTTCCGGTGGTCAGCCCCATAACCGCTCCGGTGAAAGCACCGATGGTCATCATTCCCTCAATACCGATGTTGACCACTCCGCTTCGCTCGGAAAAACAGGAACCAAGTGCCGCCAGCAGAAGGGGCGGGGTTGCGATCAGGGTCGCATTGATCAGAAGTCCAAGGTCTTTTATTAATTCATTCATCTTATTTTGCCTCCTTCTTCTTTGCTGCTTTCAGCACGAATACTTTAAATACATGGGCGATGGCAATCAGCAAAACGATGCATCCCATGATGATATCAACAACCTCAGAAGGTGCTTTTACAATACTAAGCTTGGATCCGCCGTATTTCATAGCTCCATAGAAAAGTCCGGAGAAAATACATCCAATAGGATTGGAAGATCCGATAAGGGCAACCGTAATTCCTTCGAACCCGAAGCCTTCCTGTCCGGCAAACTGACTGAGACGTCCTGCCATACCAAGTACCTGCACGGCTCCGCCAAGACCGGATAACAGTCCGGAAATTCCAAGGGCGGTCAGGATTGATTTGTTGGCATCAATTCCTCCATACTCCGCGCCATTGCTGTTAAAACCAACGGCTTTCAGTTTATAACCAAGGGTCGTCTTCTCAATGATGACCCAGATAATCGCTGCCGCGATGACTGCCAGTACAATTCCCCAGTGGGCATTGCTGCAGTCCAGAGTGCTGCGCAGTCCTTCCGGCATCAGCAGTCTTGCAGAAGCTGCCACATCCTGGGTTGCTTCACTGCTGTCACGATGGATACCCGGAAGATTTACTACATAGTTAGAGAGGTAGAAGGCAATCCAGTTAAACATGATGAAGGATAATACTTCATGAATGCCTCTTTTTACTTTCAGGGCTCCGACGATCAGGGACCAGATGCAGCCGGCTGCTGCAGCTGCCACCAGACATACAATGGCATGAAGCCCTGCCGGAAGCTTTAATACGATTCCCAGTACACAGGCCACCAGTCCGCCGATGACGAACTGTCCCTCTGCACCAATGTTGAATACACCTGTTCTGAAGGAAAAGGCTACACTCAGACCGGTAAAGATCAGCGGGCTTGCATAAACAAGCGTCCATACCAGATATTTCGGCTTGCTGAAAATACTGCTGAACAGTTTTCCGTATGCCACAGCCGGACTGATACCTGCAATCATCAGGAACACCGCTCCGATCAGAAGACCGGCTATAATCGCAATGATGGTATAGAGTACATTACTTTCCAGAATGCTTTTCTTTTTATTCATTTGTCTTTCCTCCTGCCATCATAAATCCAAGTTCTTTCTCATCTGCGTCCTTACCCGCTACGCTTCCGGTGATCTGGCCGTCAAAGATAACCTCGATCCGGTCAGACAGGCTCATGATCTCATCCAGCTCGAAGGAAACCAGTAGAACCGCCCGGTTCTTGTTTCTCTGCTCTACCAGATATTTATGTACAAACTCGATTGCTCCTACATCAAGGCCTCGGGTCGGGTTAACTGCAATCAGAAGCTCTTTGTCATTGGTTACCTCGCGGGCAATGATGACTTTCTGCTGATTTCCGCCGGACAGGGTACCTGCCGGAGATTCCGCACAGCCTCTCGGACGCACATCAAATTTCTCAATCAGTTCTTCTGCATGTTCTTTGATGGCTTTCCGGTTCAGAATACCATGAGAAGAATAGGGTTCTTCCTCAAAATGCTGCAGAATCAGGTTGTCCTCATTGGAGAACTCCAGAATCAGGCCATGTTTCTGACGGTCTGCCGGAATACTGGAAATACCGCTCTCAAAAGTCTCCTTTGGTGTCTTATTGAAGACATCTTTGCCAAGCATGGTCACTTTTCCGGATTCTGCTTTCCGGAGTCCGGTCAGTACTTCTACCAGCTCCGTCTGTCCGTTTCCATCTACACCTGCCAGGCCAACAATCTCACCGCGTCTGACATTCAGATGGAAGCCTTTCAGGATCTCGACACCACGATAATCCTTTGCATGAAGGTCTTCGATATCAAGAACCACTTCGCCCGGCTCCTGGTCCTTCTTGTCGACTTTGAAGTTTACGTCACGGCCTACCATCATGGCTGCCAGCTCATTTTCATTGACGTCTGCTACCTTCACCGTCTGAATGTATTTACCCTGACGGATAATGGTACAGTTATCAGAGGAAGCTGTGATCTCTTTCAGCTTATGGGTAATCAGGATAACGCTCTTGCCATCTGCGGTCAGATTGTCAATGATCTCCATCAGGCCTTCGATCTCCTGGGGGGTCAGGGAAGCCGTCGGCTCATCAAGGATTAGCGTCTCCGCTCCGCGGTACAGAACCTTTAAGATCTCTACACGCTGCTGCATGCCGACGGAGATGTCCTCTACCTTCGCATCCGGATCTACTTTCATTCCGTAACGCTCCGACAGTTCCATCACTTTCTCCTTGGCCGTCTCCTTATCAATGGTAAGTCCTTTCGTCGGCTCCATTCCAAGAATGATGTTCTCAGTTACCGTAAAGGGCTGGATCAGCATAAAGTGCTGATGCACCATACCGATCCCGATATCAATGGCATCCTTGGGGCTGTTGAAATGAACTTCCTTCTCATTGATAAAAATCTGTCCGCTGGTCGGTTTGTACAGACCACAGAGTACATTCATCATGGTACTCTTTCCGGCTCCGTTCTCACCCAAAATCGCATGCACCTCTCCTTTGTGCACGGTCAGATTGATGTGGTCATTTGCTGTAAAATCGCCAAATTTTTTCACGATGTCTTTCATCTGAATGACGACTTTACTCTCATCCATATGGCTTGTTCTTGCCACAGCTTGTTCCCTCCTGCTTTCTCATTAAATAAGTGTTACGTGCGTAAACCCTTTTTCTTCCATAATCTTTCCAAGATGTGCCAGATAATCCTGCCCCGGCACCTGAAAATGAGAATATTCTTCTCTCACACCCATGGGACGATACGCAATAATCTTTACACGAATATCATTGATTTTCAGATAAGGTGCCAGAAAATCTCCAATCTCCCGTACACTTTTTTCTGTATCATAAAGATCCGGCACAATGACAGCCCTTACCTCATAAAGCTTAGATGTCTTTGCAAGATAAACGGCATTCTGAAGTACCATCTCATTGGTATATCCGGTTACTTTCTTATGTTCTTCGGCTTCAAATGCCTTGATATCCAGCATCACGCCGTCTGCCACTTCCATCAGCTCCGGATAGTTTTCAAATGGCACCATACCGTTGCTGTCGATCAGTGTTCCCAGTCCATCCTTCTTTGCCAGCCGAAACAGTTCCGTTAAAAATTCCGGCTGCAGCATGCATTCCCCTCCTGAGACGCTGATTCCCCGGATAAACGGAATCTGTTTTTTTACTCTCTCGTAAACTTCTTCCGGAGTCATCTCACAGGTTCTCGGTGAACTGTCATTGGGACAGACATGGATACAAGTGTCACACTGCACACATTTCGCGGGATCAAACTTCACTTTTTGGTCTGTTCCCATGGACAGTGCCCCTGCCGGGCAGTTTTTCACGCAGGTGCCGCACTGCACACACATTTTTCTCGTTTCCGGATTGTGGCAATATTTGCAGTTGATATTACATCCCTGCAGAAAGATTGCCGTCCGGTTACCCGGACCATCCACACTGCTGAAGGGGATGATCCGGTTCACTACTGCTTTCATTTAACGTACCTTTCTCTCCAGAATATGTCCGTTTCTGGCAGCTCCCAGTCCCAGTGCCGTGGTATCCTGAAGCACTGCCTCGCCGTTTGCCAGTTTTTCCAGCTCGGAGCGTTTTACCAGATATCCGGTTACACGAATCACATCACTGTCACTGGAATAGAAGGACAGATAACGGAGATCCATCTTGAAGGAACCTTTGATAATATCCAGTACATACTCCGGATTCCGATGAACCGTCATGTCGATCGGGAAGATGTCTCCGGTACCGGAGGTGAAGTATTTATGGAATTTTTTCAGGACATTCAGCTGGTCAATGAGCTCTTCCGGCTCCTCACCGATCGGGATTCTGGTTCCCGGTGTGACGTTTTCATCCTCTGCCAGACCTACCTGTGCATGGAGAAGGAAATGTCCGCCGGTTCCTTCACAGTATTTATTTTTATGGTTCAGATTGAATTCTTTGATAATCTCCATGATTTCCACACCAAGATCATTCGCTGCTTCATCATGTCCGAAACGTCCCTTGATCCCCTCTTTTTCAAACAGGATATTGACGCAGTCTGCAAGACCTACCAGTCCATACATACCGGAGAAACGGTCTCTGTGAATGAATCCTTCTTTAGCCAGGAAGTTGTTCTCGAAGAATCCACTCTCCTCTACTTCGAATTTGATTCTGGCATCCATATAACGTGCCATAATATCCAGTACGTACGGAAGTTCTCTTTCCTTGAAGTCCTGAATATTTTTTGCTCTCTTGGCAATATTTCCAAGCACCAGACGGCAGAGGGTGTAAGCGCCGCCCCCCAGCAGAAGTCCGTTGTAGCAGCTGGCAATGACATAATTCTCGCCCAGCTCACTCTTGAACATTTTATGATTTGCAAAGCTCGGTTTTGCGCTGTGCATTGCACAGTCGATGGCTTTCAGTGCAAAATCATCCGGAGTAATATCCTCGTCATATTTGAAGCTCAAGTTCGGAACTGCATTTTCCAGTTCTTTCTCTGCTTCCAGAAGAAGACGTCCTGTCTTGGTAGCTTTCGGTCCGATATTTGCATGGGAGAAGGAATCTAAAATGGTACGGTCCATCTGGATCAGGAAGAGTTTCAGCATTTTCTTTGCCTGTGCCTCATCCACGGTGTCAATGTACGGCTCCAGCAGTTCGTCCAGCTGACCAACATATACCGGATAGTTGGTAACGCTCGGTACATGTTTGTAGAAAATCATCAGGCTGTTCAGTGCCTCATATAGATCCGTCGGCGGGTCCAGCTGAAGGAATTTGCTTCCTTCTTTCAGGAATTTTGCATAATCCGGGATGATGTAACGCGGACGCATGGGAGCATGGCCCTCAGACAGATCGCAGATACATTTGCGATCGATGGGTACGTTCAGAAGCTCATCCAGACCTTCCGGAAGATCCAGTACTTCCATCAGGGAATCTGCCTGATTAGCCAAGCAGGTTAATTTCTGCTCATGGGTGAGCGTTGCGCTCTCAATAATGTCCAGAATATTTTTTCTTGTTTCATTGACTCTTTCCATAGAAATGTCACGCATAATAATAGTTTCCTCCTCGTGGTATAAACATGTAGTGTAATTTTATTTCTCAGCGTCTTCTTTGATCAGCTTGCGGATTGCTTCCACAGCCACACGGATGGCCATATCCGTATCATGGGCTACCGGATTATCCAGGCCCTGTTTTTCTCTCTCCTGGTTAGCCATTACCAGAAATACAGATCCGCAGCGCACATGCAGGGTGCTTGCTACGATGAACAGTGCTGCAGACTCCATCTCGGATGCCAGACATCCAAGGCGTTTCCATGCCTCCCATTTGTTCAGGAGTTCATAGCTGACCGGCATAGTCTCCGGTGAATGCTGCCCGTAAAATGCATCCTTGCACTGCACCACTCCCACATGGGAGGTCTGTCCCAGTTCCTTTGCAGCAGACCGTAATGCATTTACAATATCAATATCTGCCAATGCCGGGAACTCGATGGGTGCATATTCTTTACTGGTTCCCTCCATACGGATGGCACCGCTGGCGATCACTACGTCAGAACTCTTTACGTCCAGCTGCATGCCTCCGCAGGTACCAACACGGACGAAGGTATCTGCTCCGCATTTTACCAGTTCTTCCATGGCAATGGATGCGGACGGACCGCCGATACCGGTGGATGTAACACTTACCTTCACACCGTCAAGGTAACCAGTGTAAGTCACATATTCGCGGCTGTCTGCCACCAGTTTTGCATCATCAAAGTAAGCAGCAATCTTGGCACAGCGCTTCGGGTCTCCCGGAAGGATTACGTATTTTCCGACTTCTCCTTCGCCTACCTGAATGTGATACTGTTTATCCGGATTCTCTGAATATTTCATTGTCATTCCCCCATTTCGTTAATCTGATCTTTCATTAGTTCTTTAATCTGTTTAT
Organism: Hominiventricola sp.; assembly: GCF_057604405.1. Taxonomy (NCBI): domain Bacteria; kingdom Bacillati; phylum Bacillota; class Clostridia; order Lachnospirales; family Lachnospiraceae; genus Hominiventricola; species Hominiventricola sp. The sequence continues at coordinate 160,913 of NZ_DBLYVB010000002.1, read as the reverse complement.
ATTGTTTCCATGTCATCACAATATTCCAGCCATTTCTGGTGATAAGTTTTTTCTCCTCCAGCTCCTTCAATGCTCTGGTGATCGTCCGTTCCGATAATCCTGTAACTTCTGAAAAATCTTTTCGACTCATATAGACGCTGTAGGTGTCGAACTTTCCATATGTCTCATATAAATTGGCAAGGATGAGATAAACTCTTTCATTACCCGGAAGCAGCACGTAAAGCCGCTCTTTTCTGGACTGATCCAACAGATAGCCGATGATTCGTTCTGTCTCCATCTGAAGTGCATCCACATCTTTCAAAATCCATTTCTCAAAGGCATCTCTCGGTATCTTTAAAAACAAGCTGTCCCGCGTGGTCGCCAGCGTGGTTCGATACTGATTCATATGTCCCAGAATTTCCATAGTTCCGAAAGTCTCGATGGGATCAAAATGACAGAATCCATAAACCGTTTCCCGCACCCGGTAATCCACTGCCGAGACACATCCTTTCAGAAGGATATATACCTTGTCTACCGGTGTTCCTTCCTGTATGAAGGTCGTCCCCTCCGGCATCCGTATTACCTGCATGCTTCCTGTCACGCTCTCCGGTGCATGAGCAAAGTAACGGTTCAGGTAATTTCGCTGTTCCGTATTCAGTTTTCGAATGATTTCATCTGCTTCACTCATTTTTCGTTAATTTATCCATTTCCTCTTTTATTTCTACTTTATTTATACCACATTTCTCACAGGCAAGAAAGGACAAATGTCCTTTCTTCATTCTTTTTCTTGCCATTTGTCACTTTTAGAATTTTTTCATGACTATTACCAAAACCCAAAGCCTGTTTTTGTCTATAATCACCATATCTACAGGCGCAAAAAAACTGACAGCCGGAAAGGACAGCTGTCAGTTTTAGAGCGCTTTTATTATTTATTTAGACTTCACAAAAATCTTGCCGTTGGCTGCCGGTGTGTGGGCTTTTCCCACGAACAGCACCAGTGCCACGATAGTTACCACATACGGAATCATGGAAATCAGGTTCGGGGATACCATATTGCTCTGGGATGCCAGGGATTTGATACCACTGCAAAGGCCAAAGAGCAGGCATGCCTTCGTTGCTCCCTCCGGGGAGAACTTTCCAAAAATAACCGCTGCAATCGCAATGAAGCCCTGTCCTACGATTACGCTTGGACGGAACTGGTTAATGGTTGCCAGCGTGACAAAGGCTCCGCCAAGCCCGGCCAGAAATCCGGACAGAATCACACAGATGTAACGAACCTTGTATACGTCAATACCCAGGGATTCACATGCTTCCGGATGTTCCCCGACAGCTCTTAAGTGAGCTCCGAATCTTGTTTTGTAAAATACAAACCAGCAAATAAATGCCAGAATAAATACCAGATATGCCACTGCATAGACATTCAGTACGTTGCTCCAGAAAGAACCGGTCGGGAACACACCCTCAAAGAGTTTCGGCAGCTTGCAGCTGGGATCCATCGCCGGTGTATCGGAAGAGTTATTGTACATCGCCTTGCAGAGGAACAGTGCCAGTCCAGGTCCTAAGAAGTTGATCGCCGTACCGGCAATGGTCTGGTCTGCATGGCAGGAAATACATGCAAATGCGTGGATCAGTCCGAACAGTGCGCCCGCCAGTCCTGCACAAAGGAATGCGATCCAGCCGTTTCCGGTGGTCAGCCCCATAACCGCTCCGGTGAAAGCACCGATGGTCATCATTCCCTCAATACCGATGTTGACCACTCCGCTTCGCTCGGAAAAACAGGAACCAAGTGCCGCCAGCAGAAGGGGCGGGGTTGCGATCAGGGTCGCATTGATCAGAAGTCCAAGGTCTTTTATTAATTCATTCATCTTATTTTGCCTCCTTCTTCTTTGCTGCTTTCAGCACGAATACTTTAAATACATGGGCGATGGCAATCAGCAAAACGATGCATCCCATGATGATATCAACAACCTCAGAAGGTGCTTTTACAATACTAAGCTTGGATCCGCCGTATTTCATAGCTCCATAGAAAAGTCCGGAGAAAATACATCCAATAGGATTGGAAGATCCGATAAGGGCAACCGTAATTCCTTCGAACCCGAAGCCTTCCTGTCCGGCAAACTGACTGAGACGTCCTGCCATACCAAGTACCTGCACGGCTCCGCCAAGACCGGATAACAGTCCGGAAATTCCAAGGGCGGTCAGGATTGATTTGTTGGCATCAATTCCTCCATACTCCGCGCCATTGCTGTTAAAACCAACGGCTTTCAGTTTATAACCAAGGGTCGTCTTCTCAATGATGACCCAGATAATCGCTGCCGCGATGACTGCCAGTACAATTCCCCAGTGGGCATTGCTGCAGTCCAGAGTGCTGCGCAGTCCTTCCGGCATCAGCAGTCTTGCAGAAGCTGCCACATCCTGGGTTGCTTCACTGCTGTCACGATGGATACCCGGAAGATTTACTACATAGTTAGAGAGGTAGAAGGCAATCCAGTTAAACATGATGAAGGATAATACTTCATGAATGCCTCTTTTTACTTTCAGGGCTCCGACGATCAGGGACCAGATGCAGCCGGCTGCTGCAGCTGCCACCAGACATACAATGGCATGAAGCCCTGCCGGAAGCTTTAATACGATTCCCAGTACACAGGCCACCAGTCCGCCGATGACGAACTGTCCCTCTGCACCAATGTTGAATACACCTGTTCTGAAGGAAAAGGCTACACTCAGACCGGTAAAGATCAGCGGGCTTGCATAAACAAGCGTCCATACCAGATATTTCGGCTTGCTGAAAATACTGCTGAACAGTTTTCCGTATGCCACAGCCGGACTGATACCTGCAATCATCAGGAACACCGCTCCGATCAGAAGACCGGCTATAATCGCAATGATGGTATAGAGTACATTACTTTCCAGAATGCTTTTCTTTTTATTCATTTGTCTTTCCTCCTGCCATCATAAATCCAAGTTCTTTCTCATCTGCGTCCTTACCCGCTACGCTTCCGGTGATCTGGCCGTCAAAGATAACCTCGATCCGGTCAGACAGGCTCATGATCTCATCCAGCTCGAAGGAAACCAGTAGAACCGCCCGGTTCTTGTTTCTCTGCTCTACCAGATATTTATGTACAAACTCGATTGCTCCTACATCAAGGCCTCGGGTCGGGTTAACTGCAATCAGAAGCTCTTTGTCATTGGTTACCTCGCGGGCAATGATGACTTTCTGCTGATTTCCGCCGGACAGGGTACCTGCCGGAGATTCCGCACAGCCTCTCGGACGCACATCAAATTTCTCAATCAGTTCTTCTGCATGTTCTTTGATGGCTTTCCGGTTCAGAATACCATGAGAAGAATAGGGTTCTTCCTCAAAATGCTGCAGAATCAGGTTGTCCTCATTGGAGAACTCCAGAATCAGGCCATGTTTCTGACGGTCTGCCGGAATACTGGAAATACCGCTCTCAAAAGTCTCCTTTGGTGTCTTATTGAAGACATCTTTGCCAAGCATGGTCACTTTTCCGGATTCTGCTTTCCGGAGTCCGGTCAGTACTTCTACCAGCTCCGTCTGTCCGTTTCCATCTACACCTGCCAGGCCAACAATCTCACCGCGTCTGACATTCAGATGGAAGCCTTTCAGGATCTCGACACCACGATAATCCTTTGCATGAAGGTCTTCGATATCAAGAACCACTTCGCCCGGCTCCTGGTCCTTCTTGTCGACTTTGAAGTTTACGTCACGGCCTACCATCATGGCTGCCAGCTCATTTTCATTGACGTCTGCTACCTTCACCGTCTGAATGTATTTACCCTGACGGATAATGGTACAGTTATCAGAGGAAGCTGTGATCTCTTTCAGCTTATGGGTAATCAGGATAACGCTCTTGCCATCTGCGGTCAGATTGTCAATGATCTCCATCAGGCCTTCGATCTCCTGGGGGGTCAGGGAAGCCGTCGGCTCATCAAGGATTAGCGTCTCCGCTCCGCGGTACAGAACCTTTAAGATCTCTACACGCTGCTGCATGCCGACGGAGATGTCCTCTACCTTCGCATCCGGATCTACTTTCATTCCGTAACGCTCCGACAGTTCCATCACTTTCTCCTTGGCCGTCTCCTTATCAATGGTAAGTCCTTTCGTCGGCTCCATTCCAAGAATGATGTTCTCAGTTACCGTAAAGGGCTGGATCAGCATAAAGTGCTGATGCACCATACCGATCCCGATATCAATGGCATCCTTGGGGCTGTTGAAATGAACTTCCTTCTCATTGATAAAAATCTGTCCGCTGGTCGGTTTGTACAGACCACAGAGTACATTCATCATGGTACTCTTTCCGGCTCCGTTCTCACCCAAAATCGCATGCACCTCTCCTTTGTGCACGGTCAGATTGATGTGGTCATTTGCTGTAAAATCGCCAAATTTTTTCACGATGTCTTTCATCTGAATGACGACTTTACTCTCATCCATATGGCTTGTTCTTCCCACGTTTCTTTCCTCCTGTATATGTAGAATCGGCATGTCTTCCGTAGACAGGAAAACCCGTGGATTTTCCTCTCTATCGAAGACATGTGGCAATCTCAGAAAATTCCGTATGTGCTTACGGGGTCCGCATATACGCAGACCCCGCACCACATTGTTGGATATTCAGTTTACCGTCAGAATTAATCTAACTGATATACATCACCATATTTTGCCTCGAAGGACTCTTTGTCATCCGGAACAACCACTTCACCGCTGACGATTTTCTCTTTTACTTCATCAACTGCAGTGATTACTTCCGGAGCAATCAGATCCTGGCTCGGAGCGATATCAACACCGCCTGCTGCCAGGTCGAAGGATTTAATGCCGCCTTCAAGAGTTCCGTCGATGAGCTCCTGAACTGCTTCGTATACTGCGTTGTCGACTCTCTTCATAGCAGAGGTCAGAACCGTGTCCGGAGCAATGCTGGACTGGTCAGAGTCAACACCGATTGCATAAACCCCTGCCTCCTGGCAAGCCTCAATAACACCAAGTCCGGTAGCGCCTGCTGCCTGGAATACGATGTCAGCGCCTTTGGTAATAGCAGTATTTGCCATGGTCTTACCGGTAGCGGAATCAGCGAAAGAGTTTGCATTGAACTGCTGTACGGTGATATCCGGGTTCGCATCAATAGCACCTGCACAATAACCATAACCGAACTGGTTCATGGTCTCGTTGGTCATACCAACTACAAAACCAATATTGTTGGTCTTGGTAGTCAGACCAGCTACATATCCTACCAAATAGGAAGCCTGCTCTGCATGGAAGATAAGGCTGGTTACGTTGTCAAGATCGATGGAAGAATCATCGATGATAGCAAATTTGGTATCCGGGTTAGCTTCTGCTGCAGCTCTCGTTGCATCGGCAAGCATGTAGCCAACGCTGATGATCAGATCATAATCCTCATCAACAAAAGTCTCCAAGTTCGGAGCATAGTCAGCGTCAGTAGCGGATTCCAGATAGTTAACAGTCACACCAAGCTCCTCGCCTGCTCTCTCAAGTCCTTCCCAGGAAGACTGGTTGAAGGAACCATCGTTTACACCACCTACGTCAGTGATCAGACCTACTTTGAACTCAGAAGCATCTTTGGTGTCAGCAGCCTCAGCGCTATCTCCGCTCTCCTCAGTTTTGGTAGTATCTGCAGTATCAGCAGAATTGCTTCCTCCGCAAGCAGTCAGGGATGCCACCATAGCACCAGCTAACAATACAGCCAGCATTTTCTTTTTCATATGTTTCTCTCCTTTTTTCTTTTTCGGCTATTCACCTTATTCTATAATACCATCAATCTGCACAAATGAAAAGAAATATTTTTCAAGCTCTCATCATTTTCCATAATTCATGTTTCACGCTGTCATCGGCAAAAGCCACTTCCACCGCATTACGCTCTATCCGATAGAATTCCTCCAATGGGATTCCACAGTGTTTCTGTACCTCTTCCATCTCCCTGGAAAGGGTTGTTCCGCTGACAGTACGGTTATCGGTATTTAATGTTACCAAAAGTCCTTCTTCCAGGAATTCCCTGATGGGATACTGCTCCCAGCTGTTCACTGCATGGGTCTGCAGGTTGCTCACCGGACACATCTCAATGCCGGTTCTGTGTCTTCTGCAGACATCCATGATATCTTTCCGTCTGCCCATAGCAATGCCGTGGCCCACTCTCGCAGCACCCAGTTCTACTGCGCCCAGAATGTTCTCTGCTCTTCCGCACTCTCCTGCATGGATGGTATACGGATATTCCAGTTTCTTTGCTTCCTTAAAAAGCTCCACAAACTTTTCCATAGGCCATGCTGCCTCATCTCCTGCCAGATCCGCCGCGCAGACGCCTTCTCCTAAAAATTCCCGGCAACCCTTTAACATGGCAAGGTTCGTCTCCAGATCATGATGCCGCATGGCGCAGACAATGACATTATAAAATGTTCCGCACTGCTCTTTGGCTTCTTTCAGTCCGTCCAGCACCGACTCGATCACCGTTCCATAATTCATGTGATCATTCACAGAACAGGTGGGAGCAAACCTCACTTCCACATAGCGGACATTTTCTTTTGCCACATCCAGTAAAAAATTCCTGCTGGCTTTTTTGATGCCCTCCGGCGTCTGCAGACACTGGATTGGCAGGTCAAATTTCTGCAGATATTCCGCCAGATTCTGACAGTCCGGCTGCACCTGCAGTTCTTCCGGCGAAATATCCTTTCCCAGAATTTCCCGCACGCTTGCCAGTGTCAGAGAGCCGTCCAGATGGCAGTGAAGTTCCACTTTCGGCATTTTTAAAATTTCCTGATTCATACTTCCGTATCCTCTTCCTTCTTTTCTTCTTCCAATTGTTCACAGACCGGCTCCCGGGTTTCCTCCATCTCACCCAGAATTCCGGACAGCAGGCGTTCCAGCGTGAACAATTCCTCTTCTTCCATCATTTCGTCCAGAAGATTCAGATTCGGATCCGAGTGTTCGATCTCTCTGGACAGGCAGTGTGCCACATCAATTTGATCTTCTAACGTAAACGTCTTATCCTTTTCCAGCCACAAGCCCATCCCCAGTTCCCGAATCAATAATGTACAGACAACCGCAAATTTTACCTTACCAAAGGCATTTTCATCATAAACTGCTCCACAAAAATAGGTAAACAGGAAATACATTAATAACTGTTCATATTCGTATTCCCGCTCTTTCATATATCCGTCGAATTCCCGACAGATTTCCCCATAAGTTTCCGGTGAAAGTTCTCCATAAAGCCGATGCTCCTGCTTATGCAGAAACTCTGTCCATTGGGGTCTCATCACTTCCAGTCGGTGCAGGCGATGCATCATGGCACGCATCACCTGACGGCGGCTTTCTATCATTCCATAGTGCTTTACAAACCGTTTCATTGCTTTTTCCGCAAATGCCGGCTTCTGATATTTTTCCAGCAGATCGTCCACTTCATAGAGCATGGAACGGGTAATACGGGACTGCAGGTCATGAGTGGATGCCAGAACCAAAGCCATCCTATGCCGGATATCCAACTCCCGGTTCTGTACCACTTCATAAAGATAGTCTCTGATTTCTTCCAATTTAGTAAATAAGAAGAAATCAAATTCCTCATACTCTTCTTCCGGTGTTTTCCGAAACGAACCGTCAAAGGTCATGGGTTTGTCAGTCCCCAGTATCAGGCGGGCTGCCGCCGGGCAGGATAAAGAAAGAGAAATCTCTCTTAGATTCTCGTATTCCTCATAATGCCTCGGATAACGGGTACAGGTCTTACAAAGCATTTCCTTTCCCGCTTCCGTGTAAATATCGCACAGATTTTCCTCATTGAGAAAAGCACAGCGCCCTTCACACTGTTCAAAAGATTTCCGTTTCCAGTTGATGCAGTTTTTCAGCCTGCTTCCAAAAGATCCCGGATACTTCTTATATTTTTTTAATGACACGGGATCAATCATAATCTCCCATGCGGCACAGCAGGTGTCCTTACACGCAGACGCTTCACATTGAAAATCATAAAAATAACTTGGATACGTATATTCCATCTTTATCCCCCTGTCTGATTTTGTTTCTTTATCTGGTCAGTACTTCATAGCCGTCATCCAGAACAGCTACCGTTACCTCCCACTGTGCGGACGGCATTCCATCTTCCGTATAAACCGTCCAACCATTATTGTCATCCACATAAAATTCCGGACCGCCCATATTAATCATGGGTTCAATGGTAAATACCATGCCCGGTACCATGATCTCGCCGCTTCCTTTCGGTGATACATAACTGACCCACGGCTCCTCATGGAACTGCAAACCAACCCCATGGCCTCCGATCTCTTCCACTACCGAATATCCCTGACTCATGGCATACATATGGATGGCATGACCCATATCACCTAACGGTTTCCACGGTTTCACTTCCATGAGTCCTACCTGAATGGCCTCTTTTGCCACCTGTACCAGCCGTTTCTTGTCAGCACTTACTTCCCCGATACAGAACATTCTGGACGCATCGGAAAAATATCCCTTATAAATCGTGGAAACATCCACGTTGATGATGTCTCCTTCTTTTAAAATTTCGTCCTCACTGGGAATTCCATGGCATACCACACTGTTGATGGACGTGCACACACTCTTCGGAAATCCTTCATAATTCAACGGTGCCGGAATGGCTCCCATTTTCTTCGTCTGGTCATAAACCCAGCGGTCAATCTCTGCTGTGGAAATACCCGCACGGATATGCTCCTCCACATAATCCAATACTGCCGTATTGATCTTGCCGCTCTCCCGGATTCCATCAATCTGTTCTCTGCTCTTTACCAGCACATTTCCGATTTTCATGATTTTTTTCTTCTTTCTTCGCATATCTTCACTCTTTCTGCGGATACCCCGCCCGAATTACAGCCGTTCTACTTTTCTTGCAAATACCGGCCCTATGGTCTGTTCATAGAACTCATGATATTCTTCAAACACCATGTCCTGTCCGTCTGTCAGAAGTTCCATTGGTATCTGGAACAGACAGACCTTCACACCGGTCTCTTTCATGCCGTTTCGAAGATAAAACTGTTTTCTTCGGATCCGCAGCTTCTGTCCAGGTCCTTCCAGTTCAGAAAGTTCGATTTCCAAAAAAAACCGCCTTCCTTCATAGCGCTTCTTCAAAAGTGCCAGTGCTTCCGTTCCCAGATTCTGCCCCCGAAAAGATTTCTCGATGGCAAAATAATCTAAAAGCACCATATCTTTATATAATACGGTAATGGCAAGCCCCGTCAGCTTTCCTCTTTCCCGGATCGCCAGAAATTCCATAATGCCCTCTGACGCCTTCTGTTTCATCAATCGAAATGGTTTCCGCTCAGATTTTGGAAACGCTTCCAGATAAATTTTCTTGATCTTCCGCAATTCACGGGAGGTTGCCTTCTCAATCTGCATTGCTTATAATTCCCTTCTCATCAATCTGAACCGTTCCCGGCTCCATACTTTCCATATGACTGCGCCAGTCAGATACTTCCTGCTCATCCGTCAGAAGTCTCGTCACATGCTGCTCCTGTCTTGCCGGAAGCAGCTGCACTTCGGTATGCTGTTCCTCATCATTTCCATAGAAATGAAGCTTTACCAGCACCGTATCCAGTGTCTTTTCGTTAAACCAGTAGTTTCCCAGACTGTACAGAATCGGTTTTCCCTCATAGAATTCCATTCCCTGCAGGCAATGAGGATGGGCGCCAAGCACCACATCCGCACCTGCATCCACAAGCGCTTTTGCCCCTTCTGTCTGGGCAGTTTCCAGCGTTTCACTGTATTCCGTGCCCCAGTGAATATAGGCAATGACAATGTCTGCCCGTTCCTTTGCTTCCCGCACTTTCTGAAGTACCTTCGTCATATCATAACACCGGAACACTCCTGGCGTCTCTTCCTCTGCTTCCGGAGTCAAAATATATTTTTCCGCCCTGGTAGCTGATACCACTGCCACCGTGCGTCCGTCAATCTCTGTATAAAACGGTTCTTCTGCTTCCGCTGCATCCGTCCCTGCTCCGGCATGGGCAATTCCGTTTTCATCCAGAATAGAAAGGGTGTCCAGGAAAGCATCTGTTCCATAATCATAAATATGGTTATTTGCCAGATTTGCCAGATCCACACCCAATTCTTTCAAAATCTCTGCCCGCTCCGGTTTTGCCCGAAAGGTATATTTCTTGCCCGCCATAGGCGCACCCCGGTCAGAGAGGCAGAATTCCAGATTCACACAGGTCAGATCTGCCTGCTGCATCTCATGAATGAGCTGCGGATCAATGCAATCACAAATTCCATTCTCCTGCTGCCCATAGAATTCCATCGTGTTCCAGTCATCCGCCAGATTGATATCCCCAGCAAAGGCACAGGTAAAATCATAATCATGAAGATCTGGCGTTTTCGCCATTTCCGACGTTTCCGTTTTCTGTTCCGGTTTCTCCGCATCATCGGTCTCTGCCTGAACCTCTTCTGTCTTTTCTGGCAGCTCTCCTTCCGCCATTTCCTTCTGCTGCCCGCTGCATCCGGCGAGTAACAGTGAAACAGCTAACGCCAGTCCTGCCTGTTTCCAGAGTTTCTTTCGTTTCACGCCTTCATCGCCTCCAGAACCGGAATCAATCCGCTCAGATCATCAGCCACTGCTTCCAGATATTCTGCGGTCTCCGGCATTGGTTCTGCCAGATCCGGCACCATCACCACATGACATCCTGCCCTGTGAGCAGATAATGCCCCATTATCGGAATCTTCAATCGCCAGGCAATACTCAGGATGCTCACCGATCTGCTCACAGGCATAGAGATAAACATCCGGCATGGGTTTTCCATGAGCCACTGTAGTCGCACAAACAATCCGGTCAAATTTCTCATAGATTCCGATACTGGATAAATACTGTTTTGCCCGCTCCGGATCTGTAGCGGTCGCTACCGCAGTTTTATATCCATTGGCATGCAGATAATCCAGAAATTCATCCACACATGGTTTTTTATCAACTCCATGCTCCGCAATATAATCTCTCATCAACTCTTTCCGACGGCTTCGGATCGCTGCATAGTCAAATGCTTCGCCCATCAGTTTTTGAAAATGTGGTACCGCAAATTCAGCCGCCAGACTACGAATTCCAAGAAGCTGTTCTTTTGTGAGCATATAACCATATTCTTTTGCTGCCTGCTGCCAACAATCAAACAAATGCCGTTCCGTATCGATCAGCACACCGTCCATATCAAAAATCACTGCATGAATCATCCTTTGTTCTCCCCACATAATTTCCAGATCATATCCACCAATTCCTGAATTCCTTCTCCAGTCTTTGCCGACAGGTAAATCCGGTTTTCCTGGATTCTGGGAAGAGTCATCTTAGATCCATCTTCCTGCATTCTCAGATCTGATTTATTATATACGTAAATCACCGGAATATCTCCGGCTCCCAGCTCTTTTAATGTCTCTTCCGTCACTTCCCGCTGCTGCCTGCAGGCTTCATCAGAATAATCCAATACATGAAGCAGAAGATCTGCCTCTCTTGCTTCCTCCAGTGTAGAACGGAATGCTTTTATCAGTCCCGTGGGAAGCTGATGAATAAAACCTACAGTATCAGATAAAAGGAATTCTTTTTGCGGTCCGGTATGAATTCTCCTTACCGTCGTATCCAGAGTTGCAAACAGCATATTTTTTTCCATGACCCGTTTGGATGGGTCTCTGGAATATTTATCCAACATACTGTTCATAAGGGTGGATTTTCCTGCATTGGTATAACCCACCAATGCCACTCGTGGAATTCCACTGCCCTGACGCCTGTTTCTCTGGATCTCCCGCTCCTTTGACACCTGTTCCAGTTCCCGGCGCAGCTCTGACATCCGTTTTTCAATCCGTCGGCGATCCAGTTCCAGTTTCTTCTCACCGGCACCTTTATTAGAGATGCCGCTTCCGCCGCCCTGACGGCTCAGCGCTTTGTGCATGCCGGTCAGTCTCGGCAAAATGTACTGAAGCCTTGCAGATTCCACCTGCAGTCTTGCCTCTCTGGTTCTCGCCCGGACAGCAAAAATCTCCAGAATCAGACTGGTCCGGTCTAAAATAGCGCAATCCAGAAGCTGTTCCAGATTGCGAAGCTGGGACGGTGATAACTGCCGGTCAAAGATCACCACATCCACAGGGTGCTGTTCCAGAAATTTCCTTACTTCCGAGAGCTTTCCTTTTCCCATGTATAATGCCGAATGAGGACGTTCCATATTCTGAGTAATCTGCCCTGTCACCTGCATACCACAGGCCTCTGCCAGATTCCACAGTTCCTCCATGGATCGTTCAAAATCCTCTCCATCTCTTAATTTTACTCCTAAAAGCAGCGCCTGCTCCCGCGGCTCTTCTCTCATGCTTTTTCCGTTCCTTTACTGATATATGCTTTTAAAAATTCATACATTTCTGTTTCTGTAGGCGGACATCCTTTCAGACTGTGCCGGAATTTGGAAGTACAGCTTCCTACTCCCAGTTCTCCGGTCTGTCCGCGATACCCCTGCCCAATACAGATCTTTTCCGGAAAATCTTTTAAAAGGCCTTCCCGATCCAGCATGTCCAGCGCCGGAAGAAGGTAACCATAGCAGGCGCTGCAGGACTCTACTTCCTGTGCGATTTCTGCCAGCTTCATGACTCTGTCCTTATCGGCCTTCCCCATGGGATGAATGGGTTCATTCAGTTCCCGAATTTCCGCATGGGTGAGATCCGTGCTGCCCGCGCCAAGCTCCTCTGCCATGGTAACATAGGGCACTTCTTCTACCTCATAACCCAGAAGCTGGCAGACATAAGCATCCATGAGCACCGGATCAACTGCTGCCATGAGACGATCCATCTGGGTTGGATTTCCACCATCCTCAAAGCTTAAATCTCCGCAAATACTGTCCACCAGAATAAAATCCTGATGGATACCAAGGGCCAGATGAGCAATAGGACGATGAAGTCCTTCCGCATGAAATCTTCTCTTCTCCCTATTAGGAAGTAACCCTTTCATATTCTTCAGTGCACAAGTAATATGGGTCTGGCAATGTCCTTTCATAACCGGCACATTGATCATAAAATCCACTTCCGTGGCACATCGACACAAATGCAGTTCCATCCCACCGCAATCCTTTGAAACTGCCGGCTCCTTCTGGGCATCAATAAGTTCCACTCCATACTGCTCTGCCAGCCGGTCATAACCACACACCTGAAAAGATTCCTCTGTCCGGTCTCCCACCCAGGATCCTTCCATGATCCGTAAATGACGGAATCCGTGCTCCTGCAGATACTGAAGGAGGCCTTCCACCACTTCCGGGTGGGTTGTTCCGCCATCCTCTGCCGGAACCGGAGCTACCAGATTCGGTTTAATTCCAATGATTTTCCCAGAATCCCCGATCATTTCTGCCAGCTGCGCTTCTTCCAGCAGTTTTTTTGTCAGCTCCATGTATTCAGTCCCATATAGAATCAATATTTCATTTTTTTTCATGACTGTTCTTTCAAAAACTCCCGCAGTTTCTCCGTAACACTTTTACAAGTATGGGACGCATGAGGAATGACATCCGGCTTTGCATGCTCCATGGCATAACTGTTAGGAGTCAGTTCCAGCATGGAAATATCATTCTGGTTATCACCGAACACCAGCAATTCCTCCGGCTTCCATCCTTTTTCTTTCAAAATTGCCTGCAGCGCCAGTCCTTTTCCGGAGTTCTTCTGGATCATATCCAGCCAGTCATTGCCACCCCACACAAAATCCGCGAAATCACCATATTTTTCATTTAGTAATGCACGGATGCGATCTACATGTTTCGGAAAATCATAGATATACATGGCAATTTTCACGATCTGGTCATCAATCTCCGAAAGCTCCTGAAACATCTTGGTTTTATTTCTCAGCACATTTACCATCTGATTTTCAAACCAGTCTGACCGGGGTTGTATGTAACATGCTTTCACACCGGAAAGGCAGATATCTGTCTCCGGAAAACTCATAATATCCTCTGCTATTGCTATTGCTTTCTCATGGGGTACTTCCAGAATATACTGCTGCTGTTCCTGCGCCATGGCAAGGGCTCCATTTTCGCACACAAAGCCAATGCGGTCCGCATAAGAATCAAACAGCCGCCGGACATTTGCATATTGTCGTCCAGTAGCTACATAAAACTGGTATCCCCGGTCCAGAAGTTCTGAGAGTACCTCAAAAAATCCAGGCTCCATCTCCTGCGTTCCTTCCGGAATCAGCGTTCCGTCCAAATCGCTGGCAATCATTTTAATCATCATTTTCTCCTTCTTCAATCATGGTCCGGATTTCCTGCATGCGCTGATCCACACTGCTGATGATATCCGCACATTTACGAAGCTCTCCTGCGATCATCTCCGGATTCTTGACATTCTTTTTGTATTTTAATTTGTGATCCACACTGGCCCAGAAGTCCATGGCAATGGTACGGAACTGTACCTCCACCCGCATATTTTTCTTCTGGTCAGACAGAAAAATCGGTGTCTGAATAATGAGATGCAGACTCCGGTATCCATTTTCCTTTGGATTTTTAATATAATCCTTTACTTGCAGTACAGTCAAGTCATCCTGGGCTGACAGCATGCTGGCCAGATAATAAATGTCTTCCACGAAGGAACAGATCACGCGGATTCCCGCCACATCATTTAATTTATCCTCAATATTTTCTACAGATAGTTCATAACCCCGGCGATGCATCTTCTCTATAATGCTGGCGGGCTCTTTTACCCTGCTCTTAATTGACTCAAACGGATTACGCTCATGGCGCAGGGAAAATTCATCATTTAATACATTTAATTTCGTCTGAATCTCCCGGATGGCACAGCGGTATTGCATAAGCAGCGTCTGAAAAGACTGCGCTTTCATGAGCATGGACACCTTCTGTTCCTGCGTCAATTCCTGTAATATTTCCATTCCTTTTTCTGTATTCAGTCTCGACATCGTTGTCATTTGATCTTCCATTTTATTTACCCTCTCTTTAGGCATGCTTCCTTACATGCTCCCCCAGTTTTCTGTATAATGCTTCTCTCCGATCCTTCTTCACCGGAAAGCTTTCTCTGTATTTCCTGATCTGATTGTCAATTTCATACACAAAAACAGCTTCTTCCGGAATTGCTTCCTTTCCGGACAGGATGTTTCGTTCTGCCTGCACTTTTGTTCCATCCGGGCGGTACAGCACACTGTCACCGGAATAGTATTGTCCACCCATGCTGCCTGCACAGTTTATCCCGACAATATACACCTGATTTTCAATGGCTCTGGCGCGAAGCAGAGTATCCCAGTGGTCTCTTCTGGCTGCCGGCCAGTTGGCAGGCACCACAATCAAATCTGCTTTCTGTGATAATATCTGAAATGGTTCCGGAAAGCGCAGATCATAGCAGATCTGTACCCCAATCTCAAACCCTTTATAATTGCACAAAGGAAGTGTATCTCCTCCTGTGAAATAAAGACTTTCCTCTCCGTAACTGAAGGGATGAAGCTTCGCATAGTCTAAGAGTTCTCCCTCCGGTGAGATGATAGAATAATGGTTTTCACAGGTTGTTCCCAGATCTTTAACCCAGCCGACACCAATAGCTATATCATACTGTCTTGCCAATTCCCGGATCTGACATACAGTCTCTTTCTTATTTTCCTTCGTTTTTTCCGTGTTCATGGAAAACCCGGTTAGACTCATTTCCGGCATAAGAAAAAGATCCACGTCCGATAGTTGTTTCAGGCAGATCTTCAGTTTTTCCATATTTGCCTTTTTATCTTCCCAGAAAATTTTCAGTTGTCCCAGTGCTATCTTCATTTTCAGACTGCCTCCCTTTGAACAATCATTTTTTATTTTACCATGTTGTACACGATTTGTCGATTTCCGTTTTGCAACTATGTTCAGTTTATGGTATACTGGCAAAGATTGATATAACTACTAAATTGGAGGAAGTTTTATGGAACATCTGTATATACCAGAAAACTATCAGTCTGAGTTATCCCTCTACGACACCCAGATTGCTATCAAAACGGTAAAAGATTTTTTTCAGCAGACGCTGGCTGAGCAGCTTTATCTGCTCCGTGTCTCCGCGCCGCTGTTCGTCCGCCCGGAATCAGGACTGAACGACAACTTAAACGGCGTGGAGCGCCCGGTATCCTTTGGCATTAAAGAGCAGGACGACCGTCCGGTCGAGATCGTTCACTCTCTTGCAAAATGGAAACGAAATGCGCTGAAACAGTACGGTTTCCACGTAGGCGAAGGCCTTTACACGGACATGAATGCCATCCGCCGCGATGAGATCACTGACAACGTGCATTCCATCTATGTAGATCAGTGGGATTGGGAAAAAATCATTCTGAAACAGGACAGAAATGTGGAATATTTAAAAGAAACTGTCCGTAAAATTTACAAGGCACTGAAAAAAACAGAAAAATACATGGCTATCAAGTATGACTATATTGAGGAGATTCTCCCGAAGGATATTTTCTTCATCACCACCCAGGAGCTTCTGGACCTGTATCCGGACTGCACCCCGAAGGAGCGCGAGGATCGGATTACCCGCGAAAAGGGCGCTGTCTTCCTGATGGAGATCGGTGATAAACTGACCACCGGCGAACCCCACGACGGCCGTGCACCGGACTATGATGACTGGCACTTAAACGGTGATATCCTGGTATGGTACCCGGTTCTGGGTCATGCACTGGAATTATCCTCCATGGGTATCCGTGTGGACGAGGATTCCCTGGCACGCCAGTTAAAGCTTGCTCACTGTGAGGAGCGCGCAGAGCTTCCGTTCCAGAAAGCCATTCTGGAAAAGCAGCTTCCCTACACCATCGGCGGCGGCATCGGTCAGTCCCGTATCTGTATGTTCTTCCTGCGGAAAGCACATATCGGCGAGGTACAGGTATCCGTATGGCCGGATGAGACCAGAGAAGAAGCTCTGAAGAACGGCGTCGTACTTTTATAACATCTGCCATGCAGTTGAAAGAAGGTTTTTGTATATGAAAGAAAGAATGACCCAGAAAGACAGAGAGAAAATTCAGGCGGAGATTGATCACCGGAAACTGGTGCTCCGTCCCCAGATTCTGGATTCTCTGAAAGAGGCGCGGGCCCAGGGTGATTTAAGCGAGAACTTCGAGTATTACGCTGCCAAGAGAGAAAACGGAGCCAACAACAGCCGTATCCGCTATCTGGAGCGGCTTTTGAAGAACTCCGAGATCGTGGAAGACAATACCACATCCGATGAAGTCGGCCTCAATAAGACCGTTACCGTCTATATCGAAGAGGATGATGAATGCGAGACCTATAAGATCGTCACCAGCATCCGTGGTAATTCCATGAAAAATCTGATCAGTATTGAATCTCCGCTGGGAAAGGCTCTTCTTCACCATCATGTGGGTGACAAAGTCATGATCCCGGTCAGCGCGGATTACAGCTATGAAGTCATGATCCGTGAGATCAAAGATACCAGTGATGAGGAAGATGACGGCATCCGGGCATTTTGATGTCATAAACATTCGCAAATAACAGAACAACAAAAGTGACCGATTGTGGACGTTACAACATTCACAATCGGTCACTTTTTATATTACAAAATTTGACGATTAGTGTTTTACTAACGAAAGCAGCGACTCCTCAATCCGCTTCACTGCTTCCGTCACAAATTTCTTCCTTGCTTCTTCATCTGCCAGTGCAACAGCGGCATCATTCATAGCTTTAAAATCCGGTACTTCCGGGCTTTCTTTGACTGAACCGGTGGGAAGATACCGCCAGACTGCCCACCAGGCGGACTGATCTGCTTTTGCAACTTTCAGAATCTGCTCCACGCAGTTTCTCGTCTCCTTATCATAGTCATCCACCTGATTTCCCAGTCCTTCTTTTGAACTGGATGCCGGATCAAATACACAGAATCCAGCAAACAACCGATTATCCACCTCAATGCGAAGCCAGAGCTGATAGGTCCTGATCATGACCGCATCTTTTACAATGTAATTAATTCCCGGATAGGTGGTATATGCATGGTCATAAAAGGTATCCACCTGTGCTTCATATCCATACCAGCCTATATTCTGCTCCCGTTCCAGATGATATTTCTGCTCCAGCGGTTTCATCTGTGTCACAAACTCTTCCATCACTGAACGCAATACCTGTTTTTTCGCCAGATTCAGAGAATCTGCGATCTGCATGGCCGCCCGCAGGGAATCTGCGGAACCGGCAATCTCCTGTGCTGTCATATCTGTCATATTCTCCCTGGTAATTCCTGTAATCGTTCGAATCGTATCAATAAATTGCGTAAGCAGGGGTTTCATCTCTTCCCTGCTCACATTTCGACACTGTTCCAGCCAGTGTATAATATGCTCCTTAAAGGAAATACAGATCAGATCTGCCTCCGGCACCCGCTCGGTTCCATCAGACAGGCTGTAAGCACTCGGCATGGTTCCAAACCTGGTCAAATAAATAACTTTTGTCTGCGGATCTTTGGCTCTGCTGAACCGATAGTAGTCCAGACACTGCGCCTTCTGCTCACCAGCCAGAATCTTTACTTCCACCGGAAGGAACTGCCCGGCAGTTTCTATGACCAGATCAATCCTGCGATCCTCGTCAATCAAATATTCTGCCGTCACCACTGCATGTTTTACAACATCCGAATTCACCGCCTGCCAATGGAGTACTTCCTTCAAAAAGAGTTCCAGATATACGCTGCCCATTCCATGCTGTCCTCTGGGATTCAGAAGATCCGCCAACACCCGGCAGATCAGCACTTCTTTCGTCTCAATCCCCAGTACCGAGAACAGGTTATAGGAAGTATTCTGCCTGCACGCAGCGGCAATCTTTTTCACACGCACCAGTAATGTGTCGTCCATCGTCTTTCCTCTACACAGTAATATCCGCAAATTCTCCCTTGCAGGCTTTCTTCAAATCTTCCGGTTTTAATTCCAGCTGGCTTCCAATCCGTCCGCCACTGACAATGATCTTATCGAGATTTTCCGCCGCTGCCGCAATCCGGGTAACAAACTGCTTTTTCATGCCGATGGCGGTACATCCGCCACGGACGTAACCTGTAATGCTGTTAATATCTTTCACATGCACCATGGCAAGGGATTTCTCACCTACTTCGCGTGCCGCTTTCTTCAAATCCAGCTCTGCTTCAATGGGCAGCACGAACACAAAATAATTTTTGCTGTTTCCTACGGTTACCAGCGTCTTATATACTTTCTCATGAGGCAGATGAAGCATATCTGCCACCTGAATTCCATCTACAAATTCTTCACACTCATAGGTGTGTGCCTCATACGGAATTTTCATGCGGTCCAGCATCCGCATCGCATTGGTCTTTACTTCTTTTGTCTTGGACATGGTCCCATTCCTCCAGTCTTTTCTATCCCCCAGAGCATAGCACACATCCCTGAAAAAATCCATATCTTATATGGAAACCAGAAAGGAGGGTTCTTATCCTTGAGTACTGTACTGGAAGTCAGCGGCGTCTCCTACTCCTATCACACGCTCTCCGGTGAGACGCCTGCTTTGTCAAATATTACCTTTTCCGTACCGGAAGGAGAGTTTCTCGCCATTGTCGGTCCCAGCGGCTGCGGAAAATCCACGCTTTTGTCCATGATTGCCTCTTTGATGGAACCAGAAAGCGGTACCATCTCCATCCATGGAGCTCCGGCTTCCATGAGCCGCCAGCGTATCGGTTATATGCTTCAAAAAGATCATCTTTTTGAATGGCGCACCATCTATAAAAATGTAATTCTCGGGTTGGAAATCCAGAACCGGATGACAGAAAAGAATTTGGAGCATGTAGAACAGCTGCTCCGGGATTATGGACTTGATCAGTTTCGAAATGCCAGACCTTCCGAACTGTCCGGCGGTATGCGGCAGCGGGCAGCACTTATTCGCACCCTTGCTCTGAATCCGGACCTTCTGCTCCTTGACGAACCCTTCTCGGCTCTGGATTACCAGACCAGACTTCAGGTTTGCGACGATGTTTACCGGATTATCCGCAAAGAAAAAAAGACCATTATTCTGGTCACTCACGATCTGTCAGAAGCCATCAGCATGGCGGACCGGGTCCTCATTCTCTCCCACCGTCCTGCAACGGTGCAGGAAATTGTTTCCATCCACTTCGCCGATTCCGGTCTTCTTCCCATGGAGCGGAGACAGGCTTCTGAATTCAAGCAGTATTTTAATGAAATATGGAAGGAGCTGAATGTCCATGGAAGTCCCTGAAACTGTAGTTACTCCTTTACAGCAGCAGTATCTGAAAAAACACCGACAGCATCACCTGTTTGTGGCTGCCTGCCGTTTTCTTGGATTTCTGCTGATTCTGACTGTCTGGGAGCTGTCCAGTGATTTTCAACTCATTGATTCCTTTATCTTCAGCAGCCCCCTAAAAGTTGTCCGCACCATCGGAACCATGTGGACAGATGGCTCCCTGATACGGCATACCGCTATTACCCTAGGCGAAACTGCCGCGAGTTTTATACTGGTCATTCTCTTCAGTTTTCTCACCGCCACACTGCTCTGGTTCTTTCATTCTCTGTCAGAAATTCTGGAACCATGGCTGGTCATCTTAAACAGTCTCCCAAAATCCGCCCTGGCTCCACTTCTCATCGTATGGCTGGGTGCCAGCATGCGGACCATCATCGTGGCGGGCATGTCCGTGGCCATCTTCGGAAGCATCATCAGCATGTATACCGCTTTCTGTGAAACCGATCCGGAAGCCATGAAACTAATCTATACCCTGGGCGGCAACCGGCTGCAGGTGATGACTCATGTGGTCTGTCCCTCCAGCCTCCCCTCCGTGATAAGTATCCTGAAAGTCAATATCGGACTTTGCCTGGTAGGTGTCATCATCGGTGAATTTCTCGCCGCCAGAGAAGGACTGGGCTATCTCATCATCTACTCCAGTCAGGTATTCCGGCTCGACTATCTGATTGCCGCACTGATTATCCTGTGCGTGATTGCGTTTTGTCTCTACCAGCTTATTCAAAAACTGGAGCATCAGATACGGAAGTCACGGCTCTCATAATCGCCCGTTCCATAGCCTCGGCCATGAGAACTCCCGTGGTATTGATATCGGCCTGCACAGTGCCGACGGAGGCTGCATAGATGGTATCGCCGTCCGCCATGGTTCCCACCGGGCGGATGCAGCGGGCATAGGCATTTCTGGTCATAGCGGCCAGCTTATTCATCTCCCCCTTGGTAAATTCTCCATTGGTAATCACCACGCCGATAGTCGTGTTGGAATTGAAGAGAGTTTCCCGCTTGCTGATCGTGTAGAGCGCCTCCCGGCTGTCGGCAAAGCCGGTACCCGCTTCGTTCTTCAGACCAGCCAGCTTCTCACCATTTTCCGGATTGCAAATATCGCCCAGTGCATTGACCACCACAATGGCTGCCACACGAAGATCTCCCACTTCAAGTGCACATACGCCAAGTCCTGATTTGCTGGAACGTTCCATTCCGTATATTTTTCCAACCGTTGCACCGATACCTGCACCTATGCTGCCGGACAGCGCTTTGTTATGCTGCAGTGCATCCTCGCAGGCTGCATAACCCATGGCTGCATCCGGACGGATATCGGCTCTTTTATAACCCAGGTCATAGATACAGGACTGGCATACCAGCGGAACGCGGGCATATCCGGTGTCAAAGCCGAAACCGTGTTCTTCCAGCCAGTGCATGACACCGTCAGAAGCAGCCAGTCCATAGGCGGAGCCGCCGGATAATACAATGGCATTCACCGGATTGTCTGCCGTCAACGGAGAAGCCAGCGGCGTCTCTCTGGATGCCGGACCACCGCCGCTTACATCCACGCCGGCTCTGGCTCCTTTGTCTTTGTCAAACAACACCACTGTCACACCGGTACCCGCTTCCTCATTCTGTGCATTTCCAATACGGAAGCCATCCATCTTTTCGATCGGAAATTCTTTTGCCAGTCCCATGGTCAATCCCCCTTCTGCTCTATGTTCCTGTTTTATTTATGAAGTGCCGTTCCCAGTGCGCGGGAAATTGCTCCTGCCAGCAGGAAACATACAATGGCCTCAATGGCTCCCTGCACACCTACGAATGCGATGACAAATGCAAACGGATTGGTAACGCCGAATGTGCTTACAAATCCCTGAATATAATCTGTATTGTAGAAAAATACAACCAGTGAGCTCATAAAGAACAGAGTGTTTAACAGCGGGCATGCAAGACTTGCAATAAGATATGCACCATTTTTCATGTTTTTATGAAGCGCCTGGAAAATCAGACCACAGAGCAGTCCTTCCAGCACACGGGGAATGATACAGGTAATTGCCGTTCCCAATGGATTAATACTGAACAGCATGGTTCCAAAGGCTCCCATACCGAAGCACTGCATAAAGCTGGTGATTCCAAAAGCCAGACCACAGATGGCGCCGCCTTTCGGTCCTAAAATAATGGCACCGACTGCAACCGGTACAGTTAAAAAAGTAATGGAAAGACCCATGGTCTGGAAATATCCCAGCGGTGTAAATGCCATGATGAAAATAATGGCTACCATAAGTGCCAGTTCCACCATAAATAATGTCTTCTGTGAATGCGTGTTTTTCATTTTTCTCTCCTTTTGTCCAGTGAAACGGCGCAGCAAAGGCAAACGTCCCCTGTCTCCTGGCTCCTGTTTAATTTCTGGGGAAAATAAAATGAACGAAACTTCAGAAAAACCGCAGATTTGCGGACAAACAAAACACAAAATCCAAAAGAGTCTTTTTTCATAAGTTGCCGCCTGTAAGGTCAGCACTTTCTTCGTCTCTTTTTGCATTTTCTGTCTTTAGAATCACAGATGTCTTACATGATGCGTTTTCCTGTGGAATAACGTTCTTTTCTACTATAGCACAATTTTTTCATATGGCAAGAAGTTTTTTGTGCTTTCTCATTGACTTTTTTCCTGTCCGGTGCTATATTTCAATTAGATGTTTAGATAAATGTCTAATTATTATCTGTAAGGAGGTATCTCATGGGTTTTCAGGAAAGCTTCAAAGCCCTGTCCGATCCCACCAGACGGGAGATCCTGAATCTGCTGCGAACAGGCCCTCTCTCGGCCGGAGAACTGCTGGAACATTTCTCTATGACCGGAGCATCCCTCTCCCATCATCTGTCCATCTTAAAAAACGCCGGACTCATCGATGATGAGAAGAAGGGAAAATTTATTTTCTATACATTAAACACAAGTGTACTGGACGATATCCTGAACTGGATGATGTCTTTAAAGAAAGGAGATTCCAATGAAGAATCCTAAACTTCGTATTTTAAACTATGTGATTCCGCTTATCACTCTGCTTGTTTCTATTGTCTGCTATTTTCGGCTGCCTGACCAGATTACCTTAAGCTGGGATTTAAACGGCGCAGCCTCCTACGAAGCGAAATGGCATTTATTTCTTATGAGCGGTATGGGACTTGTCATCGCAATCCTGTTCGACATACTTCCCCATGTGGATCCGAGAAAGAAAAACTACAGTAAATTTGAGCATTTTTACGATCAGTTCTGTATTTTTATGCAGCTCTTTCTATTCGGCATGACCGCTGTCACTCTGGTAGAGAATTTCCGTCCGGGAACTGTCAATATTCCACTGGTAATTACGATCGCCATCGGTATTCTGTTCCTCTTTATTGGAAATGAACTGCCGAAAGTGAAAAGCAATTTCTTCATGGGCATACGAACTCCATGGGCTCTTTGCAGCGAAGAAAACTGGCGCAGAACTCACCGTCTGGGCGGAAAATGCTTCTTCACGGCAGGCATCATCCTGATCCTGGCAGCCTTTCTCCCCAGTCAAAAACTGGTCTTTGGCATTATGTTCGTACTGATTATGGTGGCAAGCCTGGTTCCCACCCTTATGTCTTATCTCTGGTATCGTAAGGGAATCTGA
Source organism: Hominiventricola sp. (assembly GCF_057604405.1). Taxonomy (NCBI): domain Bacteria; kingdom Bacillati; phylum Bacillota; class Clostridia; order Lachnospirales; family Lachnospiraceae; genus Hominiventricola; species Hominiventricola sp. The sequence continues at coordinate 137,115 of NZ_DBLYVB010000002.1, read as the reverse complement.
TTTCCGCAAAAAACTCCGACCAGACAACAATGTCCGGCCGGAGTATCTTTTTACTCTACACCAAATCTTTTTAGCAGCTTCGAAACCATATCTTTTGGAATCGGAAGTGCAAATCCATGGGGATTAATCATATATGCTTTCGCATCTTTTACCCAAAACTTTTCCAGTTCCTTGAACGGGATCTGAATGGAACGAAGGTTTTTCTTATCTTTTGCATACTTCTGGAATTCCCAGACATCGGTAAATACCGGGAAGAAAATGTCCCCGCTCTGATGTTTCAGATAGGGAAGTCTGCACTCTTTTAATTCCAGCTTCGGATCACGCTCTTTTCCTTCTGGTGGAAGCACTGCCAAAAACAGCTTGCTCTTTACCAGATTGGAAGAAAATTCCTCATCCAGTTCTCTTAAGTGCTTCTGATCTACCAATTCTTTTTTCTTACGTGCTTCCTGCATAAGATAAATACCTGTCAGCTGCAGATTCGGCTGATACAGCGGATTTTCACTTACTTTCTTCTCGAAATCTTCCGGCAGTACTTCTTTGATCTCAATGCATGCTTCCTGTCCTTCTGCCGGATGGAAACAGATTGCGTTTATACCAAGGAACGGCAAGGTTCCCAGATGCTGACGCACCTGGTTCAGATACATTTTCTTCATCTCACCCTTCGGCTCCTTTGGATTCGCCGGTACCTGCACCTCTACGGTCTTCAGTTCCAGAATCCGGACGCGGATTCCCTGCTCTTCCAGCTCTTTCTGCATTTTCTCGGCAGTTTCTTTCTTCTCAAACAGATGCACCTGGTCATTGTAATCCACTTCCTCACACTCTGCATAGGGCATGTTGGTCAGTATGGAAATGAAGGCATATGCCTCTTTCAGGTTATTTACCGCATTCACCGCAGTCTGCTTCTGTTGATTTCTGTATTTGTCAATATCGATTGCCATGTTTGTTCCCCACTTTACTCGTTATATACCAGAGCCATCATTACCAGCTCTTCGTCGGAATTATTTTCCATTCCGTGGCTCTGACCGCATTCGATGATACAGACATCCTCCGGGCCTACCGGAATACGGCTTCCATCATTGTCAATAAAAACGCCATGACCCGAAAGGATATAGTAGGGTTCTGTATCTCCCACATGCTGATGATATCCTACGCTGCTATGAGGTGCCAGCACTACCTTTGCGTACATTTTTCCATGACCGCGTAATTCTTCTGCTGTTACGATATGATGAACTTCTGCCGTTCCTTTTCCCCCGCGCAGGCCTTCTACCATTTTTACTTCTGTCTTACGAACCATTTTCGTTCTCTCCTTTATCCGTCATTCATGTCCGATGCTCTGCTTTAGCACCGCATCACTGCATTTATTGTACCATATTATTTTCACATCCGCCACCCGGAATTTTCTCCTGCTCAGCCCTCCAGCAGATTCAGGTAATCACCTTTATCAATATGCATCATGCTGATCTGATTCTGAAATCTACGGAACCCATAGACGCAATCTACGTTCTGGATGAGAGACTGTAATCTCTCATCCGGGACGCATACAATAAGCTGCAGATCAAGCTCTCTTGCATAGCGCAGGCAGACCTCGCTTCGCTCCTTATCCATCTTGGAGAATGCCTCGTCCAGTAATACCAGACGCACTTTGGAATCCCGGCTGCTCTGCTGCATATAGAGCATGGCAAATCCGGCCAGCAGCGCTACGTATTTGGGGTTTTGTCCCTCTCCACCGGAATCACGTCCCGCCATCTCATCCACATGATTCTTTCTGACAGATCCGTCCTCATCCTCCACGCGCTCATACATACTGAAGGTCAGATAATTCCGGTAATCTGCATACTGTTCCATCTCCTGCCGCTTTGCATTCAGATTCTGGGCATCACCCTCCTGGGGCGGCATAAACTTTTCCGTGAGCAGGTCAATCTTATCTTTGTATTTCATATAAAATTCATCTTCCAGAAGACTCATCTGACCGTCAAATCCGTTATTATCCAGCACCTTGCTGTCCAGTTCGCTGGCCATAAGCATTTCATAAAACTGCCCGTTCTCATTATCCGCCGGGCGGATCTCAATTTGATAAGTACTGTCCGAAAAACGAATCCTGGAAAGCAGACGGTTGATCTCTCTTGCATGGCGGTATGCCGCTTTGATTTCTCCATGAATGGCCGCAATGACGTTGTCCCGAAGGCTTGTATAGACCTGATCGCACTGTATCCGGAATTCTTCCTTATACTGTGGTTCGTAATCCCTCCGACACTGTTCCAGGATCCGGTCGTAGGCATCATTTTCCTTCTCCACACCAGAAAGACCATAGGATGCATAGATTCGGTTGAAGTCCATTCTGGCACGGGAACGGTTTTCCTGTTGTTCCTGCTCAAGTTCCTGTAAAGAAGTTAATTCTCTGGTCATCCGATTGCGGTAGCTGGTTTCGGACTGGGTAAGCAGCTGCTCACTGACTTCTGCTGCCAGCTCTTCATTTTCCACAAATCCTTCTGACAATGCCGCCAGATTTTCCTTATATTTCTTTACATCAGATTCAATGCTTCCCTGCACACGAATATGTTCTATCATCTCTGTCTGCAGCATTCCCACTTTCCGGTTCTGTTCCTGCTGCTTTGCGATCAGTTCTTCTTTCTGTGTTTCCAGCTGTGCTGTCAGACTGCCGTTTTGAAGCTCACGGATCTCCTGCTCCAGCTTCTCCTGTTTCTTATAATAACGCTCCAAGTCTGCGGCTGCCTGAGATAACTCCAGTACATGCTCCGGCTCCATGTGAAGCATTTCAAAATTCAACGCTTTTTTCAGGCTTCTGCAAGTGGAAGCATACTCTTCCAGTTCGTTTTCCAGTACATTCACCCTGTCGGAAAGCTCCGTCATTTTTGTACGGGACACCTTCGTTCCGATGCAGGCTCTTAAAGTATAATCTTTCTCTCGCAGATGGCGGAACATATAATTACTGTAAGAATAGCAGTCCGGTGTCACACCGTCACGCACTTTGGACAATTCCTCTAGAGACTCACATTTTACGGTGCGTCCAAGATACCGTTTCAGACAGTCGTCTACAAAGGATTCTTCTGCACGAACCGCTTCATAGAGAGTTCCCGGCTGTGCCTGAGGCTGGTCTTTCAGAATTGCCTGGGTATTAATCAGATCCACTTCCTGGAACTTCTTCAGGCGGCGGAACAGATTTGCCGCATCAAGGGCATATTCCGGCGCTGTCACCAGACTGTATTTCAGACGACCCAGCCGTCCTTCCACCGCATTCTTCCATTTTTCGTCGGTGACGTCAAAAAGATCTGCCAGAATGTAAACGGGTGCTTTCTTTCCATAGAGATTGGAAAGAGCGCTCTCCAGCTGGGTTCTGGCCTGCCGGAGATTCTTATCATAAGGCTTCCGATCATGCTTCAGCTCATCAAGAATCTCTTTTTTCTCTTCCAGTTCTGCCGACAGTATGCGCTGCCGTTCTGTCAGATCCTCTAACTCTTCTTCCACATTTTCTCTGGCTTCTTCCAGACGCTTCTGAAGTTCCTTACAGTTCTCTTCCGTGACCTTTCCTTTGCGGAATTCATCCAGAAGCTGCAGGGCAAAATTACTCACATAGCCGGAAACTGTCTCCTCTGTCTCCCACGCGCTTAAATCATCCAGCAGTTTTCTCCACTGACGGCTGTTTCCGGAAAGCAGCAGAACCGTATTTTCAAGTTCTGTCAATTCCTTCTGTTTCTGTCCGTAATCACTGGAGCGAAGAGCTGCCTGAACTTCCACCAGTTCTGCAGCCAGCGTTTCCGATGTTTTTTCTTCCTCTGCCTGCTGTTTCTGAAGATTGGCAACAGCTTCCGTCTCTTTCTTCAGTTCCTGGGTTCTGGTCTCCAGATGAGCTCTGGTACTCTCGATCTCAATATATTTTAACACTGTTTCTGCATGGACCATATCTACACGGGTCTTTATAAGGCCTTCGTGGCTCTCCCTGATCTCACTGAGCAGACGGATTCTCCTCTCCAGATCCTCCACGCGCTCTTTGATCTCCCTGTAAGCCCCCAGCTGTTCACTGATCTTCTCGATGGCGCTCTCCCGACTCTTCGGGAACATATAATCCTTAATAAACTGACCGGTACCGTTGGTCATCCGAAGAGCGATAGCACTCTTTTCCATAGTCATCAGACGCTGTGCATCCACGGAACCTAAGATCACTTCATAAAGGGTGTTCACATAGGATTCTCTGGACGGATAGAGACGGTTCACTTCTCCTCTTCCCCGATTATCCGGACTGCTCTTTCTGGCCTCACAAAGTTTCTTCATCCGCCCTCTGGAATAAGGAATCCCTCCTTCTTCCAGATACTCATCCTCCGGCATGGATCCGGAGTGGCTGAAAAAGGTATATTTTCCATTGATATCCGTATCGGCTTTGCCGATCTCAAAGAGTACTCCAAAACAAGTAGTAATACCGTTTCCCGTATCTTTGATTTCCAGCACCAATGTGGAACCAAAGTCCTGTCCTCCGCGGTTGGCTGTGCCATCCTTCTGCTCTCCGCGGAGATAGCTCATAACACTTCTCCGGTTTTTTGCATCATCTGCTGCCTTATTCAGGAAGGAAGCGGACATGCTTCCATAGAGCACCACCTGAATGGCGTCCATGACTGTTGATTTTCCCGATCCGCTCTTTCCACTGAACAGATTCACATATTCATGAAATTCCATCATTCGATGGCTGATTCCGCCCCAGTTATTCAGCAGCATCCGGGTTATAATCTTCTTCGCCTGCTTCAACTTCCTCTTCCTCCCTGCTTTCTGCTTCCTGTACTTCTTCTCTGTATTTCTCCACCAGACGGTTCATGTCCAATGCCGAACAATACAGATTAATCGTTCCATAAATATAGATGGGGGTCTCATCGTCCACATCACGGACAGCACCCGGCACGTCGATCATCTGATGCATTCTCATAAGATACAGTGCCTCTCTCCATTCTGCCGTGGTCAGTTTTCTCGTAATCAGATTGGTATCTTTTCCGTATTCACGCATTTCCGGCAGATTCGTCACCGTAGCATGAAGACCTTCTCCCAGCACTTTATCCCGGTAGATTAGTTTCAGAATTAACACCAGCAGCGTTGTAGTGATAGACATACGCTCCACTGCGGCTCCTTCCCCGGCCAGCCGGAAAATACGTTCCTGCGGGTCATGGATCAGTTCACATCCAAGTACGGATACATAATCCTCAATAAATGCCCGGTGTTTCGCACAGGTCTGATATCTCGGGTTATCCCTTGGCGTCAACGTCGCCGGATCATATTTGGTCTGGAGAATGCAGGTCTGCCGGAACAGATCCCGGATCGTCCGTTTTACTTCTTCCGCTTCCGACAGCGAAAGTTCTTCTAAATATGTACTCATGCTTTTTCTTTCTCCTCTTCTGCATTCTCTATGGTAAGACCTGAGAAGGTAAGTCCTCCCTCTCCCCGGATCTCGTCGCCAATGGCAATCCGTTGAGCATCATCCTGCCGCTCGGTAGCTTCCTGCCAAATAAAGAACAGTTTTTCCAGATCTTCCACGGAATGTATTGCATCTTTTGTAACAGAAAAGACGCCATTCTTTTCATATTCTTTTCGGAAAGACCGGATCTCTTCTTTTGTATACAGAGGCTGCAAAATAAAATCTTCCATCTCGCCGGAATCAGCATTTGCTCCTGCGGATACCGATACCGGCTGAAATGCTTCTTTTTCCATATCCCTGGGTGTGTAAAAACTCTTCTCTGTGATTACCCGATAAGGAGAAGTGACACCCATAGAGGATGCCAGTTCTTCCAGGATCTCTTCCTTCCGGCTGCTCCGGTTCAGAAGATTCACAAGCTGCAGTGTCGGATCCTCTTCTGCAGAACCTTCCCTCAAAATATAGCGAATTCTCGCCGCTGCACGGCTGGCAAAGACCGTCTTTTGCTCAATGAGCCGATTGTATCTCCGTTCAATGCCGTCAAACTCCCTCTCGATTCTAAGCAGAATTTCTGCCGCTTCATCATCAATCTCAGGATTGCTCATATTCTGGTCGATCAGTTCTTTTACGGCTTCTTTGTAACGGTAAAAGCTGTCCGTAGTCGTCAGAATCGCATATTTCTTACTGTCACTGTTATGAATTTCCCGGATCAGTACCTCCTGAATACCACGAAAATCCTTCTGTCCTGACAATTCATCAAAATACCCTCTCATGCCTTCCTGCATGGCTGCCAGCATCTGTGACAGCTTTCGGGAAGTACGAAGGGCACTTCTCAGCATCTCTGTATTTTTTTCCGGGTCTGCGCTGTAGGTAAAAAGATAGCTATACACAGCCAGCACACTCTCCCGTTCCTCACTGTCCTCTTCCACGGATAATTTCTGAAACAGCTCCACATAAAGCTGGCTGTACTCAGGAAATGAAACTACATAACTGTTCAGCGTCTCATCAAAGTCCTGTCTAAGCCATCCCCACTCTTCAAAATGCCGGAGGCAGACCGCTGCCATATTACTTCTGGTCAGAAGACTTCCTTCCTCATCAAAACGTTCCTCACTCCAGTCAATGGTCGCTGATGCCAGCTGTTCATTGATGATAGCCCGGCACTCCTGCTCGGTAAGTCCCAGCGCAGAATAAGACCGGCTGCTCTCCTCATAGATGGCCACCAGAAATGCTATATAATACTCCATATATTTGCTTCCGAAAAGCTTATAAAAGTCTTTCGGAATCCGTTCTAACAGATTCATTTGTATAAACTAACCTGCCCTTCTTCCATTCTCCATTAAAACTTTATTATACAGGGATTTCAAGAAAAAGAAAAGGCATGCCTTCACAATTTGTAAAAGCATGCCTCCTGTCATCAGCGTCCCATCTTTCGTCTGTGAACCAACCGATATCTGCGAGGTGTGATATTATATCTCATTTTGAACTGACGATGAAAATAACTTTGATTTTCATAACCCACATTCAACGCAATCTCCTCCACAGGAAGATTCGTGTCTATGAGAAGCTCTGCCGCCCTCTCGAACCGTTTCTTCATGAGCAGTTCCTGGAATGTGTTTCCCGTTCCTTCTTTAATTAACTTGCTCAATGCCGGAAGACTCAACTGAAAATCCTCTGCAATCTGACTTAATCTTGCCGTGCGGTACTGCAGCTCTATGTATTTCTGCGTCTCATTAATAATAATTGATTTATAACTCTGGGATGAATTCTGCGCCACACGATCCATATGCTCACTTAAGTATAGAAAAATCAGTCCCATAGTATACTGGCTGATCTCGGAATTCTTACTGCCATCTTCATCACAAAGAGACACTGTCAGATTCTCTACCAGATTTTCCAGCGCCCGCTGATCATTCAGATGGAACATGAGATATTCCGGTTTCTTACTGTTCTGCCGGAGCATATTGGTCAGGAAATCCGTAATAAGACTTTGTTTCTTCATCATTTCCAAAGGTTTTTCAAAAAAATCCGGAAGTGCCGCCAGAATCAGTGCTTCATTTTCATTGCCTGTTGGTTTTACACGATGTTCCACATACTGGTTCATAAGCAGAATATCCCCTTTTTCCTGCACCAGTTCCTTGCCATCGATCTCTGTGACGATACGTCCTTCATAAGCATAAATAAATTCAATAAAGTTCTGTCTGTGTACCGGAAGTTCTACGCTGCACCCATGAAGGGTTACAGAAGCCGCCTGACGACCCTGCAGAAAATCCTTATAATCCATTACCGTATCTTTTCCATTGCTGCCATATTTCTCTACGATCTTTTTCCAATGTTGTGCAGAATTCTTTCGCAGCTCGCTGATCATTTTCTCATCCACAATGATGTCACCCCCAAAAAGTTGAATTATGAGATTATCAACCAGATTGCCCTCCCGGTTATTTTATCCCCAGACCCCCAAAATGTCTATAGATTACTATAACAAAATAACAAATTTCTTTTAAGGTTCTCATTTATGGAAAAAACTATCTTTTTTTGCATTTTCTTTTTTTCCCATAAAATATAGTGCAAATTTCGTCTTGACAGCACCCGGTAAACAATGGTACTTTTTACAGAGAATTTCATCTACAATCTTAAATGAAGAGGTGCAAAACATGCAGGAATTAAAGCCGATCAAAGAAGGTAAAGTACGCGAGATTTATGATAATGGCGACAGCCTTATCATGGTTGCTACGGACCGCATCAGCTGTTTTGATGTGATCCTGCACAACGAGGTTACAAAGAAAGGTACCGTTCTGACACAGATGTCCAAATTTTGGTTTGATATGACCAAAGACATCCTGCCGAACCACATGCTCTCTGTTGACGTGAAAGACATGCCGGAATATTTCCAGCAGCCGAAGTTCGAAGGCAAATCCATGATGTGCCGGAAACTCAATATGCTTCCTATTGAATGCATCGTCCGTGGTTACATCACCGGCAGCGGATGGGCAAGCTACAAGGAGAACGGTACTGTCTGCGGCATCAAACTGCCGGAAGGTCTGAAAGAATCCGACAAACTGCCTGAACCTATCTACACACCGTCCACCAAAGCAGAGATCGGTGATCACGACGAGAATATTTCTTTTGAGCAGAGCATTGCTCATCTGGAGAAATATTTCCCCGGAAAAGGCGAAGAATATGCAACACTCCTGCGTGACAGCACTATTGCATTATATAAGAAATGCGCTGAATATGCGCTGAGCAAAGGCATCATCATCGCAGATACCAAATTTGAATTTGGTCTTGATGAGAACGGTAATCTGGTCATCGGTGATGAGATGCTGACTCCGGACAGCTCCCGTTTCTGGCCAGCTGAAGGTTATGAACCAGGTCACGGACAGCCGTCATTCGATAAACAGTTCGCACGTGACTGGCTCAAAGCTAATCCGGACAACGACTGGACACTTCCGCAGGAAATCGTGGACAAGACCATCGAGAAATACCTGCAGGCATACAAAATGCTTACCGGAAAAGATTTATAAAACCAAAGTGTCAATCCGTGAAAAGGGACTGGGAAGTTCCTTTCACGGATTGACACTTCTTTTTATTCACAGCTGGTACAGATCCGTTCCATGATCTCATCTGCCTTTTCAATATCGATGGAGGAATAATTCATCACATACACATTTTTTTCTTTCGCTGTTCCATAATAATAACTGGAAAGTGGTACTAACCGAATGCCTTTCTCTCTGGCATTCGCTATTACCTGTTCCTCCGGCAGATCAGTCTTAATATGCATCAGGAAATGAAGTCCTGCCTCTTCTCCTGACACAGTCGTCCGGTCTTTCAGGCGGCTTCTCTTTAAGGCTTCCATCAGAAGGTCCCTTTTTTTCCGGTAATGGTTGCGAAGGCGGTTCACATGAGTTTCAAACTTTCCTTCTTCAATAAAACGCGATAACGTATATTGTTCAAAATTTGAAACCGTACAGGAATAAAAGGACAACTGCCGATAAAATCGCGTCATCAGTTTTTCCGGCAGAATCATATAGCTGATCCGGACTGTGGAACATAACGTCTTGGTAAAAGTATTCATGTAAATAATATGGTTCGATACATCCATGCCCTGCAGAGTCGGAATGGGCTGTCCACTCAGACGAAGCTCACTGTCGTAATCATCTTCAATAATATATCGTTCCTCTTTATCAGCTGCCCATTGAAGCAATTCCGAACGTCTGCTGACCGGCATGACGATACCTGTCGGATACTGATGGGACGGTGTAATATGAATAATATCCACATTCTTCTCTTCCAGTTCCTGCACCAAAATTCCTGCCTCATCCATAGAAATCCATTCGCAGGGCACCCCATAGCTTCCATAGATCTTTTCCAATTTCCGGTAGCCCGGATTTTCCACACCGTAGACCTTATCATTGCCAAGAAGCTGAATCAAAAGTCCATAAAGATACTCTGTCCCGGCTCCCACAATGATCTGCTCTGAACGAACAGACATACCGCGAAAATCCCACAGATACCGGGCAATATTTTCCCGCAATTCAGAAATCCCTCCACAGGGAGAGTTCTTCATCAGCTCCACCCGGCTGTCACTCAAAATCTCACGTACACCTCTTGACCAGATAGTGAAGGGAAACAGGTCTGACGACGTCTGATTGCTGGAAAAATCTGCAAACCAGGCAATCTCTTTTACAGGCAACGAAGCTGCCTTTTCCAGAACCATTGCGTGATCTTTCGTCTTTAGCATCCCCACATCCGCAATATAAAATCCTTTTTTCGGCACGGAATAGATGTAACCTTCTGCTACCAGCTGGGCATAGGCATTTTCTACAGTGATCACACTGACCCCCAGATTAGAGGCAAAGATTCTCTTAGAAGGCAGCTTCTCTCCCGGTTTTAGAGTTCCCCTGATAATATCTTTTTTAATACATTTGCACAAATATTCGTAGAGGGAGTCTGTCCCTGCATTCATCAGATTATAAGTTATCATGCACGTTCTTTCTCTTCCCTGCTAACTTTTTTCACGCAGTAAAAGCAGGTCGGCGCAATATAACAGCAAGCTGTAACCCATGCTGTCTGATCCGCAAAACAGATCGCTGTAAAACCGAATGTTCCCACAAAACCAATGCTCACAATGGTTCTGGCAATCATCTCCGTCACGCCGGAGAAAAAGGCTCTGCTGGAATATCCAAGTCCCTGAGTGGTCATACGGGTAATATTCAGAATACCAAGGGTCCAGAAGAAATATCCCATACAACGGAGATATTTTGCCGATGCATCCAGTACCTCCACCGCATCACGGCTCACAAAGATCATGGACAGGGTCCTTCCTCCGAAAATCATCAGTATTCCCGCCAGCAATCCGTATCCAACGCCTGCGGCAATTCCTTCTCCTAAACCTTTCTTAATCCGGTCGTACTGTCCGGCACCCAGATTCTGGCTGCAAAATACAGATACTGCTGTTCCGATGGCATCAAACGGACACATGGCAAACTGTTTAATCCGCATACCTGCCGTGAATCCAGATACATAGATACTGCCCAGTCCATTGTTGGCAGATTGCATCACCATACTTCCAATCGCAGTAATGGAATACTGCAGTCCTGTAGGAAGTCCCATGGCCAGAAGTTCTGCTGACACTGCCCTGCTTCCCTTTCTGTGTTCTTTTGCCAGCCAAAGAATCTCTTTCTTTTTTGCAATAAACACAATACAGAGAAGTCCACTGACAGCCTGTGCCGTAATCGTTGCAATGGCAGCCCCCGCACATCCAAGGTGCATTACAAGAATACAAAACAGATCCAGAAAAATATTCAGAATAGCAGAAAATGCCAGAAACAGAAACGGTGTCCGGCTGTCCCCCACTGACCTTAAAATACTGGACAGGTAGTTATACATCAGCGTAAACGGAAGTCCAAGAAAAATAATCAGAAGATATGCATAGGCATTCCCATAGATGTCTGGCTGCACCGACAGAATACGCAGAATCCATCCGCACAAAAGTACACAGGCTGCAGTCACAATCGCTGCTGCGCAAGCCGTCAGTAATGCCCCGTTATATACGTACTGTTTCATCTTATAATAATCCCCGGCGCCAAAATATTTTGCAACCGGTATTCCAAATCCGGCACAGATTCCAATACAGAACCCCAGAACCAGAAACTGCACACTGCTGCTGGCTCCCACACTGGCCAGTGCATCTGCTCCCAGTGTCTGTCCGACAATGGCAGCGTCAATAATATTATAAGTCTGCTGCAAGAGATTTCCAATCAAAAGCGGCAGTGCAAACCGCAGCATGGATTTCAACGGACTTCCATTTATCATAGATGTAGACATCTTTTTCACCTCATTTGTTTTTGACATATGCTATCTGATTTTAGCATATTCCTTTGAAAAATAACAGCGCAAATATTTCGGAAAGTTCTTGACAAACTCTATCTACACGATTACAATTTTCCAGCGAATATTTGTAACCGTTTTTTTATGGAGGAATATGTATGCAGTTGAATATGACCAAAGGGAAACCGCTTCCGGTGATCCTGATGTTTACCATACCGCTTATTATAGGAAATGTTTTTCAGCAGCTTTACAATATGGTTGATACCATCATTGTGGGGCGTTTTGTAGGTGCAGACGCATTGGCGGCTGTCGGATCTACAGGAACCATTATGTTTCTCATCACCGGTTTTTCTCAAGGCATCACCGCAGGTTTTTCTGTCCGCGTCTCCCAGAAATACGGAGCTCTTGATCACACAGCCGTAAAAAGAAATGTAGCCAATGGCATTCTCTTATCTGTGATCTCCGCCATGATTCTGACCGCCTTTTCTGCCTCTATCATGAAGCCTCTTCTTCGCCTTATGAATACACCGGATAATATTTATAAGATGGCGTATTCTTACATTATCGTAATCTGCATTGGTATTGCAGCCAATATTTTTTATAATCTGTTCTCTGCATACCTGCGGGCCGTGGGAAACAGTCAGGTGCCGTTATTTTTCCTAGTGTTCTCCGCCTGCCTGAATGTAGTACTGGATCTCCTGTTTGTAGTGAAATTGCAAATGGGAGTAGCCGGAGCTGCCTGGGCAACCAACCTGTCGCAGGCTATTTCCGCTGTCCTCTGTGCAGTCTATATCTGGCTGAAAGTCCCGGATCTGAAACCGGATCCTGATCAATGGAAAATTTCTCCGCAGGATACCAGCCCCCAATTAGCTGCCGGCATTCCCATGGCATTTCAGTTCGCCATCACTGCTTCCGGCACCATGATCATGCAGTCTGCCATCAACCTTTTCGGTTCCGAGGCAGTTGCCGCTTACACCGCCGCTGGAAAGCTTCAGAATATTCTGACCCAGGGCATGGTTGCCATGGGGCAGACTATGGCAACCTACGGCGGACAAAACTACGGCTGCTGTAATCTGAAACGAATCCGGGAAGGTGTCCGTGCTGCCCTGATCGCAGAGTTTATTTACTCCATTGCTGCAGCAGCCGTCCTGATCCTGCTGTTAAAACCCTGCCTCCATCTGTTCTTCTCCGGCAATGTGGACATGAATGCCATGCTCCCCTGGGCAACGACTTATTGCTATATGTGTGCAGCTTTTTTCCTGCCTCTTTGTACCATTTTTATTTTCCGAAACATCATGCAGGGCTGCGGATATGGCTTTCTGCCCATGATGGGCGGCGTTGCCGAATTAGTTGCAAGACTGATTGTTTCCGTCCTTGCCATGAAGGTTTTAAGCTATCCGTTGGCCTGCTTTGCAGATCCCGCCGCCTGGATGGCTGCCGGATTTTTTACCGGCATCTCCTATCTCTATGTAATGAAACAGATCGAGAAGGAGTTTCAGCGCTTAAATTAAATTCCAGAAGGCTTCTGCTGTCTTTTCCAGAAGATCATCCGGATATTCATATGTTATGGTATGAAGCGCCGGGTGATCCTTTCCGGCTCCAATTCCAAAGAAAGCTCCCTTACACTTCTTTAAATAATGTCCAAAATCCTCGCTCCAACGCATGGGAACTTCCAGATGTTTTCCATTGCACTTCTCCATGACCTTCTGCGCGCAGACCGGATCATTTTCCGTGGCAGGAAAGATATCCTGCTCTTCCATCCAAAATCCAAGTCCATCCGCTTCTGCCAGCTCCTTCGCAGCCTTCAGAACCATCTCCCGCAAAAGCTCCAGATCCTTTTCATGCTCTGCACGGAGAGTCAGCCAGACTTCCGCATCTGCTGCCGCCGCGCCAAAAGCTTTTTCACCCATCTGCACGCCAATGACCGTACAGAGCACCATGCCGGTATAGTGTTCCGGTGTCAGGATCTCCGGCACCTGTCTTAACAGCTCACCCACTGCATGAGCCGGGGACAGACCATTTTCCGGATAAGCCGCATGAGTTGCCTTTCCATGGAATTTTAACGTCATACCTTCTGATCCACAGGCAAAGGTTCCCGTTCTGGTATAGGCCTGCCCAAATGCGAAGCCTGGAAGATTGTGTGCGCCGTAGATCTCTGTAATCTGTTCTTTTTCAAATAATTCTGTGCATGGATACGCTCCTGCACCGGTCTCCTCCGCAGGCTGGAACAAGAGAAATACATCTCTGCCTGCCGTCTTTCCTTCCAGCATCAATGCCAGGCCGCAGAGTGCCGATGCATGTCCATCGTGCCCGCAGAGATGAGCGGCTCCTCCTTCCGGAAGCGCCAGTGCATCATAATCTGCCCGGAATGCGATTCCATTTCCTGTGCCCTCTCTATGGGCTGCATAAAAGCCTTTTCCGCAATCATGAAGTTCCAGACTGGTATGCGCTGTCAAAAAGTTCTGCAGAGTCTCTTTTGTCTGCTTCTCCTGACCGGATATCTCCGGACAGGCATGCAGCGTATGTCTTAAATTTGTGATCTGTTCTCTTATATATGTATCCATGACGTTCACACTCCTGTATTATTTTAATACACCTTTTCTGTCATAATTCTATCCATTTTCCTTTCCAGGTGTAGAGAATCATCAACACTGCTCCCACCAGCCAGGAAACCGGATAGAGAATGAAAATTCCTTCAATAGACGTATAATACGGCAATACCAGCTGAATCCATACGATTCGGAAAAGGCAAAGTGAAACAAGAAGCACCACCATGGGCGGTATGCTCTTTCCGGTCCCGCGCACCGTTCCCGCCAGCGAATGAAGAATTGCCAGAATCCAGTAAAACGGGCAAAAATACCGCATAGCTGTCTGACCATAGGCGATTACACCCACATCCTCGGAGAACAACCTCATAATCTGCCCCGAGAAGGTGAGCAGAAGAATTCCTGTGAGCACTGTATACACAATTCCCATGAGCAGTGTCACCCACATACCTTTTTTCATACGATCATATTTGCCTGCTCCATAGTTCTGTCCGATAAAAGTCGTGATGGCCATGCTGAAGCTCAACACCGGAAGAATGTTAAAGCCGTCAATCTTCAGATATGCGCTGAATCCTGCCACCGCCGTTGCCCCATACTGATTAATGCTTGCCTGAATCAGTATATTGGAAAAGGAAATGACCATATTCTGGATTCCGGTAGGCAGACCTATCTGGATAATACGTAGCGCCATCGCTTTGTGAATCCGAAGACTTTTCAACGAAATCCGGTAATCCGCCGGAACCCGGAACAGGAACCACAGTGCCAGAATGCAGGAGATTGCCTGGCTGAAGTTGGTCGCAATGGCTGCTCCTGCCACACCGATCTTCAAGCCTGCAATCAACAGCAGATCCATAAAAATATTGACCACAGCCGCTGCTGCCAGATACATCAACGATCTTCTGGAATTTCCTGCCGCATTCAGAATTCCAGCCGCCATATTATAAACCACATTAAAAATCAGTCCACAAGAATAAATCCGCAGATAACAGGCTGCATCATCCAAGATTTCCGCTGGTGTATTCATCATCACCAGCAACTTCCGGCTGAACAAAATACCGCCTGCTGTCAGAATCAGTCCCAGAATAATCGAGATTGTCATCGCTGTATGTACCGCCTTATGAACCCCCTCTTTTTCTTTCGCTCCCAGATACTGGGAAACGATCACTCCTGCGCCTACAGAAGCTCCCAGGCTGAATGCAATCAGCAGATAGATTAGAGAGGCACCTGCCCCGACTGCTGCCAGTGCATTACTTCCCACATAATTTCCTACAATAATCGAGTCCACTGCATTGTACATCTGCTGCAGCAGATTGCCCAGGATCAGCGGCGTCGCAAAAAAGAGAAGGTTCTTAAAAATGCCGCCTTCTGTCATTAATACTGTATTTTTCTTTTCATTCATTGATTACTATCCTTATCTTCATTCTTCTATCTGCTGCTCACGGCTGCTCCGCAGGCAGCCTCTTCCCTGTAATCCGCCAGAGTGAGCACAGCTCCAAACATATCTGAGCAGATCTCCTGCAGCACCGGATTTCGCCGAAGACCGTTGCCGGAAGCAATGAGGTGTTCTGCCTGAATACCGGTTTCTTCCCGAATCACCCGGAACATTTCATAGAGCTCAGCTGCCATTCCTTCCAGCACTCCATACACCAGCCCTTCCGGGGTAAAATTTTCTTCGCTCACATTCAGAATACTTCCACGAAGTTCCGGATGAACCCTTGTTCCGTTAAAGGTGGTATTCACTTTCATCCGGTCTTTCTGCTGCTGTCCGGCTCTCGCCAGCTGTTCCATTTTTTCATACTGGGACTCGTCCGTTCCGACACAACTTCTTAAGAACCGCTCCAGGATCGCATAGGCCCGTCCGCCGCAGAGAGATGCACCCACCAGAAGATAGTTTCCTTCTGTAATGGGTCTTGCCTCAATGCCCGGCGCTTCAAAATAGTTCGGCGACAGCACGGAAATCTGTCCACCGGTTCCCATATTTAATAATAAAGTTCTTTCTTTCAAGCCCACGGAACCAAGGAAACTTGCCTGGTTGTCTCCGATTGCCACAGTCACCGGAATGCCCCGGTAAGTACCCAGCTGCTCAAAATTCTGGCATACCTCCGGCAAAATCTCCGTATTCACCGCCAGATTCTGCAATATATCTCTGCGGAAAACATGTTCTTTCACATCATAGAATCCAAGGCTCGCTGCATTGCTGGCATGTAGAAGGGGCCATTTCCGTCCGGTCAGACACATGCCCAGATAATCTGCGATAGTACAGATCCCCACTGCTTCTTCCGGTACTTCTCCGTACAGCTGGTTCCATAGATGAGTTACCAGACCGTATCCGGTAAATACCGTAATCCCGGTCTTCTCCCGAACCATCTCTGTCAAAGTCTTCCCATGCTCATCCGGCACATTACCCCGACCATCCTGCCAGGTATACAAAGGACTGATACATCTGCCCTCCCGATCCACATAGAGGATTCCGTGCATCTGTCCGGTCAGACCGATGGACGACACCTCCGGATAAGCATGCAGCAGTCCTTCCAGGACTTTCCTTGTTTTCTCAACGATTTTATTTACATCCTGTATCCGTTCCCATTCCCGCGCAGTCTCCATAAATGTTCCATTGGAAATGGTTCTGGATTCCCATACTTTCTTCTGCTCCGGATCCAGCACTACCAGACTGATGGTGGTGGTCCCGATATCAATGCCCAATACCTTCATTTACATGCTCCCATAAAAATTTATTATCCAAATTATAACACACACCAGAAGTTTTTACAGCTTGACATTCTTCCTTTCCTGCTCTATGATGTTAATTAGTTCAAAAATGAACTTTCTAAAAAAAGAGGAATTTAAAGGAGTGACACTGCTCATGCAGAATAAGGAAGATTTTTTAGGTACTGAACCCATTGGAAAGCTGTTATTCCGACTTTCCATCCCCACGGTAGTCGCACAGCTCATTAACATGCTCTACAATATCGTAGACCGCATCTATATCGGACACATTCCAGACGTAGGAAGTCTTGCCCTCACAGGCGTCGGCGTCTGTATGCCGATTATCATGATTGTATCGGCATTTGCCGCACTGGTCAGCTCCGGCGGCGCACCGAGAGCCTCTATTTTTATGGGTAAAAAAGATCAGACATCCGCAGAAAAGATCTTAGGCAACTGTTTTGCACTGCAGATCATCATTTCCTGCATTTTGACCGCAATCCTGCTTCGATTTAATGAACCGCTTTTGCTGGCCTTTGGTGCAAGTTCCAACACCATCAGCTATGCAACCGCTTACATGCAGATTTATGCATTCGGAACACTGTTCGTACAGCTGACCCTTGGCATGAATGCTTTCATCACTGCCCAGGGATTTACCACCATTTCTATGGTCTCCGTCCTGATCGGTGCAGTCTGCAACATCATTCTGGATCCGGTGTTTATCTTCGGATTCCATATGGGCGTACAGGGAGCTGCCCTTGCAACGGTTCTCTCCCAGGCGATTTCCTGCGTGTGGGTCATCCGCTTTCTCTGCGGCAAGAAAACCCAGCTCCATATCCGTATCAATCATTTACGGCTGGAAGCTGCAACCATTCTGCCCTGTATTTTTCTTGGTCTTGCTGCCTTTATTATGCAGGCAAGTGAGAGTGTCATCGCCGTCTGCTTTAACTCTTCCCTGCTTCGCTATGGCGGAGATATTGCAGTTGGAACCATGACGATCCTGACCAGTGTCATGCAGTTCGCCATGCTTCCGCTTCAGGGAATTGCCCAGGGTGCGCAGCCTATCTCCAGTTATAATTACGGTGCAAAAAATGCAGACCGCGTGAGGAAAACCTTCCACCTGCTGCTTCGTACCTGCCTGACCTATTCCCTCCTTCTGTGGGTTGCCGTACAGCTGGTGCCGCAGGTATTTGTCAGCATCTTTACTTCCGACGCTGACCTGCTAGCTTTCGCCACACCGGCACTTCGCATTTATTTCGGAGGTCTGGGACTCTTCGGCATCCAGATTGCCTGCCAGATGACCTTTACCTCTCTTGGAAAAGCAGTCAACTCTATCATCGTGGCTATTGTCCGGAAATTTGTTCTGCTGCTTCCGCTCATCTACCTGATGCCTCATGTGGTATCCAATCCCACCACCGGCGTCTATATGGCTGAGCCCATTGCAGATGTAATCGCTGTCACCTTTACATGCATTCTGTTTGCCGTTCAGTTTAAGAAAGCACTGGCGGAAATTCAGTAAATACCTGTCGTAAAAAATGAATAATTCCAGGTATACCGACTGCTGAAATACAGGTGGTCGGTACATCTGGAACGCTCCTAGTACTATTTGAAAACTTATTTTAATTTGACAAATGGATATTTTCCATAAATATCATCGTTATTCCATTCCGCAATACTCATGACATCCACTTTATCAATCATTTTTATTCCTGTATCAAGACTCTCCTGCAGTGAAAATGGAAGCAACGTTTTCATACGCCCTCTTAACCTTTTTCTCATCGTAGAATCACTTCCAGGTGCTTCTACCACATAAATGTAATGTACTGGTTTTCGCTTACCCAAAAGATACAGATAGTGATAAGAATCATAAAATTTTCGAATTACTGAACCTACCTTTTTATCTTCCATAGGATTAAATGGCTTGGTCTTATAACTAAGTTCCACCGCTTTTTCAGTGTTGGCATTTTTATATTCCATTATCACAACATTTTCGGAATTTTCAATCATAAAATCTGCATCTGAAAGCTGTACTTTTGCATCATGGTAAATCTGATGAAGTTGATCTGATGCCCAAATAGCCTGCGAACAATCCAATCCATACTCTTCATTTTCATCGGTAAAAATTTTTTTCATTTTCATTTCCTCAAAGCCGATATACTTCATCCAGTAAACTATTATCAGCCATCATGATGTGATTGGCTTCCAGATCCTCCATTCTGTATGCAGAATTACTGTAAACTTCCTCTTCACCTGTTTCTTCATTTTTTTCTGACATGTCTTTTAATGAATCTGGTAATTCCGATGTGCCCTTATATAAATTATGGAACATCACCTGCTCTCTATTTTTACGCCGGATTTCCAAATATTTTGCAAAATTATAGCTATGTGTTGCAACAAATATCTGCACACCATTTTCCTGCAGTTTAAGCAAAACTCCTGCAACCAGTGGATACAATTCCGGATTCAAATTTGCCTCTGGCTCATCCCATAACAAAACTGATCCTTTTTCAAGTAATCCATTTCGTATCAGTTTCCAAAGCAATCCCAGTTTCCGTAAGCCTTCCGCTTCCAATGAGAAATCAATCTTTCTTCCATCTTTTTTTAACACATAAAATACATCGTCTTCCTGTATAACCGTTCCATCAATCGCTGCACTTAATTCATCAAGAATTGCTTTGCATGATTCCGGTATTTCTCTTGTTTCCGGAAGGGAGGCATTTACTACAATATCTATCTGCGTCCCATCAAATGGCATAGTATATTTTTGATTCATTGCAAGAAATCCCTTTGAATGAGAAAGCATTTCTGTTGTTGGAATATATACCGACGGAATATTCAACCCTAACCAGTCTTCATATCCTAAAATTTTTTCATGCGTCAGACTATCTTCAAATACGTGTGTCCCATCAGATACTTTATAGTAACAATAGTCACTTTCTGTATTTTTCAGCATCTCTGAATTTTTCAAATTATTAGAAAAAAAATCTAACAATCTCTTTGTTTTTCCTGGATTTGTCTTTTCAAACGACCACTGTGTTGCTGCATAAATCATTTTAAGAATTGTCGTTTTTCCTACACCATTTTCACCTATCAATACGTTAATTCCATTGCAAAAGCCTAAATGAAATGCATCTGAAATTTTATCTCCTGTTTTTACTTCCCCTATTTTACAATCCCCATTATTTTTCCGCCATTGTCTCTGAAAGACCATCACATTTAAAATATCTATTGATTTAATCGCCATATTTTTACCCTCTGATTATTAAGTATGCGGTTTTATTGTGCCATAAATCAAAACTAAACTCAATATCTCATTGTATTATTTCAAATAAATGAATATATCTCTTTGTCTTCTCCATCACATCTGTCAGCAACTCCAGGTTCTTCATGGTATCCGGTGTTTCGATTGAGTGATTTGCTTCTTCATATACATAAATCGGCACTTTCTGCTGCTTCGAAAGCCGTACCACCTCTTCCGTATTGCTCCACGGATCTTTCGTTCCTATAAATGCTATGGCATTTTCATGTGGGAATACATAGGTCTGTTTCAGCGGAGTATACAGAACCTGCTGGCACGGAATTTTGTATTTCCATGCGTAATTGGACGCGATAATCGTTCCCACGCTCTTTGATACAAACAGAATCTCACTGTATTTTCCAAAATCCACTTTTGACAGCTGCTGCTCTGCCTGTGCATACAACGCTTCAAACGCCTGCTGCATCTTCTGCTCATCTCCACGGATGTTTCTGCCATCATAGGAATAAGAAAGCGAAATACTCTCCTCATATCCACATTCCTGTGTCAGCTTTCTTGCATAATAAAGCAATGGTTTGTCACAGTGATAACCAATTCCCGGGAAAAATATGGCTAACTTTTTCATTTGTTCCTCCATCATTTCTCAATCCGAATCCAAAAATCATCTTCTGCCATCCGGCCTTCTGTTTTCTGAATAATCAGATACGGATCGTAAAAAGGTACTCCGATATCCTTCAATACAAGCTTCATTTTATCCCTTGTCTTGGGAAAGCATCTGGATTCCAAAAATTCCCGATAATCATCGATATCCGGATTTTGATTACTTCCAAATGCCCAAAACATAATATTGTCTGCATAATTTTTTATCCGAACAATCTGCTTCACTTCATCCACATCAATCAATGTACAGACTTTATTTTTATACATGTACCACATACGCACTGGTAACTCTTTGGGCAGAATTTCAAACTGCAATGCATACTCCGGATCGTGAATCAACATCTGAAGGAGTAAAACGATAGGTCCTTTCACCTGCATATTTCCCCGCTCCCAACGCTCCACTGTTGGTTTGGAACTTCCAATCAACTGTGCAAATTCTTTTTGAGTCAATCCCAGTCGCTTTCTTACATCTTTGATTTCCTCTGATATTACATAGTCACTTATCGCAAATCGCCTTGTTTTCATATTCTTTCTCCGAAACGAATCTCTTTTCTATAACTTATCATGATTATATCCATTTGTAAATAAAACAAACCATCAAAATGATTGTTCATTTCTTAAAAAAGCAATCATTTTGATGGTTTTTAGTTTTTCAATATTGAGATAAGTTATATAGCATTACCTGATACTCCACAAAATACAATCGATTTTCTTTACCGCTGATATCCATTTATAATTTGGCAATACTCTATCAAATACCCTGATACATTCACTTGCTTTATCTGTTTTCAAAAAATCCGCATAAAATACTTCTATATCGGCATACAAAGCAATTGCATTTTCCAGTTTTTCCTGTTTCGTTGCCCCTTCGAGTTTCAGATTCAGATTTTGTACTACATAGCGATCCCATATAGGTTTTTCTGGAAATATAGATGCAAGCATTTTGCTGGAAAAGGATGGTTCAATATTCCCTGTCGTCTCATATAAATATGTAATAATATTTGAAAATGTCGGTATTTCAGATTTTACTCGTTCAAAATACTCATAATATATGTTTCTCCAGGCTTCATTTCTCCTGATTAGATAAAAACCATTGAATGATTTCTGAAAATCCGAATCCTTAGATACATCTGTTTTCTTCACTCGATCCATAATATATTGGTATTTATCAAGTCCCAGACTCGCAGCCAGCCGATTCTGGAATACTTGATTTACATCAAAATTCATGTTCATTATCTGTTTCACCTTTTATCTTCCGAGTCCTTCGTCAGTACACTTACCTTATACATTTTCTTAAGCTTTCAAATACTCTGCCCATCCTTTCACGGGCGTCTTCGTAAAACTCTCTCTGAATTGCCGGAAGTTCTTCTTTCCCAAACTCCCGCTTCTCAATATAGGCACCATACCAGAGTTCGATCTGCAACGCCTCATACCCAAGTCCCTGCCGTCCATAATGCCTGGTAATATAACCGCCTGCATATTCCTGATTGCATTTTACCGAAAATCCCTGATCTGAACATAACTGCTCCATCTTCTTTAAAAATTCATCCGAACAGCTTGTTCCAAAACAGCTTCCCAATAAAATATCTGCTCCAAAATTC
This sequence comes from Hominiventricola sp., assembly GCF_057604405.1. Lineage (NCBI taxonomy): Bacteria > Bacillati > Bacillota > Clostridia > Lachnospirales > Lachnospiraceae > Hominiventricola > Hominiventricola sp. The sequence continues at coordinate 114,609 of NZ_DBLYVB010000002.1, read as the reverse complement.
AGACCAAAACTATGTAAATCCAGCAAATACACCTTTGAAAAATGCTTCTTCTTTTCCGTCAGAAGCTGTTCCAGCCGCTGATGGTATGGCAGATAAAAGTTATCTATACGTTCTTGCATTTCCTTCTCATCCGGCAGTACCTCATACATCTCATCATCCTGGGTGGTATGGGTGTAGATAAGATTCGTCTTATAAGAATCGCCTTCTCTGATCCTGTCCCTGTTCACATCAATCACATACCGATTCACCGGGTTTATCAGGACTGTATATTGCTGTTCCCGCAGAAAATCATAAAAGTCCGGCAAATACCAGTCACTGTTTGGCAGAACTAGATCTTTCTTCAGTTTTGCTTTCATCTCCGGTGGAATCCAGATACCGCTATGCGGAATGCTGATGACTACAGGATGTTTATGTATGAATTCGTTATATATCATTGTCCGATGCTCCTCAAAGTATCCTCTATTTGAAAAAACTGCCACAGTAAATAAAATTTACAAGAATCTCACTTCTCTTTTACACCTTCCTGCTAGTGCATTTTACATGACTATATCATAATGTATTTGACGATCCAAAAGAACTACAGTTCACAAATTTCATTTATCAAAGGAGATCACAGATTATGAATACTTTTAAAGTTATGACCCAGAGTGAAATGGAAACTGTTAACGGCGGAATGTTTTTTCTCCCCAGATTATTTGCAAAAATGATGATCTATTTTATAAAAGATACTGGTAATCACGGTCGTTGTACTCCGAACAATCCCAGATACGAATACAACGATGCAACCCGCGTAGGACGGTAGTCTTTCATAAACTGCTGAAATAGCTTTTATCATTTATATCCGGATCGTCGAGAAATATAAAAATAAAAGACCAGCCCAATCTGTTTGACGCTGGTCTTTTTATTTCATAACAAATACAGGAGCGCAAAGCTATGACCCTTCACAAACAACACTATTTATGTATAAAGCAACACGATACCACTGACTGCGGTCCTGCATGTCTGGCAATCATTGCAAAACAATATGGTCTTGATCTCTCTCTGGCTAAAATCCGCTCACTGGCAGGTACTGACAGACAGGGCACTTCTCTGTTCAGTCTTGCAAAAACTGCTGAAAAACTGGGATTCAAAGCAACCGGTGTCAAAGGGGATAAAGAGGCTTTTCTGGCAGGATTTCCAACACCTGCCATTGCTCATGTAGTGGTCGATGACAATTTGCTCCATTACATCGTTGTCGAAGAAGTTAATGAACAAAAAATTATCGTTTCCGATCCTGCAAAAGGAATCATTACTTATACGCCAGAAGATTTTTTCAATATCTGGACGGGCGCCCTGCTTCTTCTTCAACCAGATAAACAGTTTCAGAAAGGTCATTTTTCTACTTCTCCCATCCAATTTTTTCTCCAGTTAGTAAGGGAACAGAAAAAGACTCTCATCCCCATATTTTTTCTGTCGTTACTGGTCACCGGCTCCGGTATAATTGGCGCTTTTTATTATCAGTATATTATAGATATCGCTGTCCACAGTAATGCTCTGCAAAAACTCAATGCTTTTACAGCTGGAATCATTTTTCTCTATCTTCTCATGCAGGGGATTTCTTTTATTCGCGGACAATTAATTATTCATTTGAGCAATCACCTGGATACCGCACTCGTATTGAAAAGCTATATCCATGCGACTAATCTTCCTATGAATTTTTTTGAATATAGAAAAACCGGGGAAATCATTTCCCGGTTTACAGATGCTGCTCTGGCAAGAGATGCCATTTCTCAGGGTGCGATTACCATTCTGATTGATCTGGTTATGGCAATTATCGGTGGAATCATGTTATATATGGAAAGCCCTGTTCTGCTCGGTATCGCATCTGTTCTGCTGATTCTCTATGCTGTAATTGCTTTCTCTTTTGCACGCCCTCTGAAAAAGCACAATGAAAAAATTATGAATGATAATTCTCTTTTTAATGCACATGTCATCGAATCCATCAATGGAGAAGAAACACTGAAAACACTCCATGCAGAATCTGATTTCGGAAAAAAAGGCACAGATTTGTTCGAAAAACTTCTATCCAGTGTTCTTCGTGGAAATACCATTTCCAATGCACAGACTACATTGACCGATACAACCGCATTCATTGGCGAAGTACTGATTCTGTGGGCAGGCACTGTTATGACAATTACAGGTACCATGACTATAGGAAAACTTATGACTTTTGTAGCATTGCTTACTTATTTTCTGACTCCTATTCAAAATATCATTAACTTCCAGCCACAGCTGCAGACTGCTTTTGTTTCCATTGAACGGCTTTTGGATATACTGGAATTGACACCGGAACCGTCTGCAGAGGAACAGAAACTTTCTGTTTCTGGAAAAGATATTGAGTTCTCAAATGTTGATTTTCGCTACGGTTCACATCAGCTTATTCTTCACAATATCAATCTGCATATCACATCCGGTGAAAAAATTGCGATTGTGGGTGAAAGCGGATGTGGAAAAACTACGCTTGTCAAACTTCTTCTACGGCTTTTTGACTTTGAAAGCGGCAATATTCGGATCGGTGAACACGATCTTCGCTCTCTTTCCGCACAGTCTCTTCGCAGCCAGATCGCTTATGTATCTCAAAACATTGTTTTCTTCAGTGGCAGTATCCGTGAAAATCTGGAAATGGGAATCGGGAAAATACAGGAAAAGGAACTTGATCAAATCTGTGAATTGTGCAGTATCAAATCCTTTATTGATTCTCTTCCTCTCCGCTATGATTCGTCTGTCGGTGAAAATGGAGATTCCCTCTCCGGCGGTCAGAAGCAGCGGCTTGCCATTGCCCGCGCACTGCTTCGACATCCTTCTGTCCTGATTCTTGATGAAGCAACCAGCCATCTGGATTCTATTGCCGAATCTGCCATTCAGAAAATGTTGAACGGACTGCCTGCCTCCATGACTGTCATTGTAATCGCCCATCGACTGAATACCATTAAAAACTGCGATCGAATTGTCGTAATGAATCACGGCACCATTGCAGAACAAGGAACACATCAGGAATTGTTAGAGCGAAAAGGAATCTACTGGAGATTATGGAAATAGATTCTTCCCGAAAATGCCACATGCGGAAGTTCATAAAAAGTGCTGTCTTTTGGGCAGATCGGACGATACAGCGGATCCGCCACAATGATTTTGGCACTTTTCAGTGCCTCTTCCATTGCTTCTTCTCCGAGCACCACTGCATCTTTCTGTCCAAGCAAAGTATCACATTCTTTTAACGGGCACAGAACACGGGCCGCACGTCCATATTGTTTTTCGATTCCTGCTGCCAGTGAGCCCATGGTGACTGGCTCTCCAATCAGCGCAATCTCCGCCTCCTGCTGCATGCGGTTCTGCAAATATACCGTCACAGAATCGGTCTTCTGCGTAACTGTATGTTCCAGTGCACGGGAAATGTCTTCCGCTAACCATTGATTCGGCGTTCCGATCACATATGGCATGTGATATTTTTCCCAAAGAACCTTCGCTGCACGCAGTCCCACTGCGGATACCACCAGATTGATATCCGCTTCTCCTGACGTCTGCAGCGTCTTAAGGTCATCTCCCATGGCCCAAGTAGACTGCACATTCCAACCATATGCCTTCAGATTTTCTTTTAATTCCTCTACCTTTTCCTGTGGTCCGAAATCCAACGGTGTCACACCCAGGAGATTGACCCTGCGCATAGAAACATCTCGTTTCTTCTGCCAATCCGGTGTTTTGACAAACCGACTGGCGATTTTTTCCAGCGCGATTCCAGCCCCATATATGTAATCATGCATCCCGTTGGTGGGTACAAAAAACGTCGGGATTCCGGTTTTCTTTTCTATGATCCGTGCAATGGCTGGAAAGTCTGTCCCATTCAAAAATGGAATCGGCGAACCTGCCAGTGCAATAAATGCCGGATGCAGTTCACTGGCAGTATACGTAATATCATTGATAAATTTCCGGTCATTTCCCATAACCGCATCGATCTCTGTGAGTCCTGAGATAAAGATCAGACTGTCCTGATCATACCAGCGGAGCTCATCATGGGTATTATAGGTGGAGTTGCATCCGGAAGGATCGTGCATCACGGTCATTCCACCCAGCTCATACAATGCGGAACAGACGCCGGACACATCTGCCGTATAGACCGGAATGATTCGATATGATTGTCTCATAGGCAGCACTCGCACCCCCATCCCTTTTGTATTACAAGTCTTTCCGTATCCTTTTCATTACGGTAAGCATCCATCATCAGCTCTGCCGTTCTCCGGATTCCGTCAAATCCATACAGTCCCTCTCCCTGCACCAGATTCACAAAATGCCGGCTGCGGCTGAAATATGCTGCCTTTTGTCCGATGGCAAGCACTTTCTCCTCTCCGCCTCTTGGCAGCACCCGCATCTTTACCTGAATCGTTGCAATCAGTTCCAGTTCCGGCGCATGCTCCTGAAGCCAGAGAAAATCCTCTTTTTCTTCCGGGCTGATGCCGTCCAGATAAATGGCTTTCACACAGAAACCATGTGTCAGAAGCAGTTTTGCCAGCCCCAGTGGTCTTGGATGATAGAGATAATCCAGGACAATCGGCATCTCCCCCATCAGATTCTTTGTCTCTGCAAGCTTTTCCTCACAGGCCGCACGCTCATGTGCCAGTTCCTCTTCCGTTAATTCCGGCAATCCGAGCATATCCGTCAGCTGCTTTAACTGGTTCTCGATCTCTTCATAGGAAAAACTGCCCGGCAGATAGAGGTGCTCACGTCCCAGACGTTTTGCCTGTGCCTCCATTCCATATTTTCCGGCCGGATAGCAGTTAAGAAACAACCGCCCCCTGCTCATTTCCAGCAGTTCCTGCCAGGTATTGCAGGCAGGCAGTTCCCGTACCCTGTACCCATATCGTTTTAACAAACGCTTGATATCGCTGCTCTCATCCAGGACAAAATCACTGCCCAATACCGAGACGGTTTTCTCATCCGCTTCACAGACCGGAAGGGGATCGTACATGGCTTTTCGAAGCTTCTGATCCGGAGTCAGACTGTGCTTCTGCATAATCGGGTCCATGTAGCAGCGGATAAAACAGATATCCGGGAAACGCTCTTCTAATTTCCTGTAAATATATTTCAGATTACTTCCAAGGAAATGATGAAGGCAAACCGTAAAAAGCAAAACAGCTTTCGGATGATCTCCCCTCTTGTTCAGCACATCGGTTACGCCCTCGATGGTCAGCTCCTCCAGATTGCTGTACAAAAGATCCTTTTCTTCCACGATTACATAGGAAAAACGGTCTGCCGCATTCATTTCCGCAGCCGTCAGTACAACACCCCGCATACAGTTCTCTGCACAGACATAGATTTGTATCGTCTCAGGAACCTGCATTCCCGTATGTACAATATTCCAGTTACCGTGTACCGGAGAATTATATTCCAGCTTTGACGCAAAGGGTTTCGGAAAGGATGCATCCTCCATCTTTATCACAGCGTCTTTTTTTTCTGTCTCCCTGATCAATCGCCTGCTCCTCCTTCTGCCGGAGTAATCACATTGGAATATGCTGTTTTGGCAGATACTCCTTTCAAACGTCCGATTTTTCCGGAGAGTGCACTGATCTTATCCTGCGGTGCATCGATGGCAATGCTGATGATGCTGATCCCTTTCGCACGATAGGGAATACCCATCCTGCCGATAATATACTGACGCGCTTCATGAAGCAGCGTGTTTAATTCTTCAATCGCATCATCCTGTTCTACAATAATAGAAATAAGTGCCACTCTGGTGTCCATGCTCCCATTCCTCCTGTTTAACAGATTCTTGGCAAAAGCTCCCCACCCGGCTGCGGAAGCAGTGTCTGTGTGCCGATCTCAGTCTCCATAACCACTTTTCCCGGTTCCTCTGCGACCACCTCGCCAATGATCGCTGCCTCTGCAGAATAGGGACATTTTCTCAGTGTTTCCACAATTCCTTCAGCTTCTTCCTTCGGTGCCATAATGACAAGCCTTCCCTCACATGCCAGATATAAAGGCTCCAAGCCAAGCATCCCGCAGACCCCCTTTACTTCCGGCTGCACCGGAACAGCTTTTGCATCCAGATGAATTCCCACGTTGCTCTGCCCTGCAATTTCATACAGAACCGTTCCTACGCCGCCTCTGGTGGCATCACGGATCACATGCAGATTATGTGTGGTGTCCATGACTGCCTTTACCGTTCCCCACAGAGGTGCACAGTCACTGGTCACATCGGCATCAATTCCAAAATCTTCCCGTTCTAACAGAATCGTACATCCGTGCCGTCCGATATCACCGGTCACAATGATGGCATCTCCCGGCTTTGCCAGTGCTCCGCCAACGGTGACTCCTTCTTCAATCTCGCCCATTCCGGTCGTGGTGATGAATACGCCGTCTACCTGACCTTTTCCTGCAACCTTCGTATCTCCCGATACAATATGTACACCTGCTTCTTTTGCCGTTTTCTCCATAGCGGCAGCGATTTCCTCCAGTTTTTCCATGGGGAATCCTTCTTCAATGACAAAGGCGCAGGTAAGATACAATGGTTTTGCCCCCATACAGGCAAGGTCGTTGACCGTTCCGCAAATGGACAGTTTGCCGATATTTCCTCCCGGGAAAAATGCCGGGGATACGATGAAGCCATCTGTCGACACCGCCATCTTGCCTGCCGGCGGAATCAGAACCGCTGCATCATCTGCCGTCAGATCATGATTTGCAAAATGTGCCTTAAATACCTGATCAATCAACTCGGATGTCTGTCTTCCACCGGCACCATGTGCCATCGTTACTGTTTTATTTTCCATGATGTTTTCCTTCTCTCTTTAAATGCTGGTAACTAACTATTCAGAGCTAACATTCGCAACTATGAATACTGATAGTATGCGGAACAGGCTCCCTCGCCCGATACCATACAGGCTCCCACCGGGTGCTGCGGTGTACAGACTTTTCCGAACACTTTACAATCGGACGGTTTGCATTTTCCCTGCAGTACATCACCACAGCGGCAGGCCGGATTGGGTTTTCCTTCTATTATCGGCACCTGATATTTGATCCGTGCATCAAACTCCTGCCACTCCTGCCTTAACTTCATGCCGGATGCAGGAATCATACCAAGGCCTCTCCATTCACTGTCACAGGCCTCCATCATCTCATCTACAAGAACCTGTGCCTCCCTGCTGCCTTCCTGTGTCACCACACGGGGATAACAGTTGACAAAAAACGGTTTTCCTTCCTGAAATTTTACCAGTGCAACCGCCAGTGCCGTCATCAGTTCTTTTGCGGTAAATCCCGCCACAACACCGCTGACCCCTTCTTCTGCCAAAGCTTCACACAGATGTGTTCCCGTAATCGCATTCACATGTCCCGGATATAAAAAGACATCTGCGCTGCCCTTTAATGCCTCATAAGCCTGGGGCATGGTTTTATTAGCCGTCAATATGGAATAATTAGAAAGTCCATCTTCTTTTGCTGATTTCACGGAAAGACATCCTGCAGGCGTCGTTGTCTCGAATCCTACAGACAAAAATGTCACCTGCTCCTCCGGATGTTCTCTTGCATATTTTTCAGCATCTGCCGGAGAATACACGATACGAATCTTCGCTCCCTGTTCCCGTGCGCCCGCAAGGCTCATCTTTGTTCCAGGGACACGCACCAGATCACCAAAAGTACAGACAGTAACTCCTTTTTCCAAAGCCAGATAAATCGCTTCGTCAATAAAACTGACCGGAGTCACACAAACCGGACATCCCGGTCCTGAAATCAGTTCCACCTGCTCCGGCAGCAATTTACGGATTCCCAGACGGAAAATCTCATGGGTATGTGTGCCGCACACTTCCATGATCCGCACATGAGGGCCATCATAAGTCTCTATCATCTCTCTGGCTGTTTTCATGATAAAAATTCCTCCATGAGCTGTTCTGTCTCGCTGTCATCCTCCTCTGTGATTTTCGCGATTGCCACACCCGCATGAACCATCACATAATCTCCCGGTTCCAGATCTTCCAGAAGTTGGGCGGAAACCTCTCTTTTTGCACCGCCTGCATCAATGACTGCCGTGCCATTACTAATTTTTACTACTTTTGCTGATAAACCTACACACATTTTTATACTCTCCCATTCTGTAATTGCTGTAACCCGTAGGCTGCCTGTCCGATGGCAATTCCTCCGTCATTTGGCGGAACCATCCGATGACGCAGCACTTCAAATCCTTCTTCCATAAGCCGCTCCTCTGTCAGACGAAGCAGCAGCCGATTCTGAAAGACACCGCCACTTAAAGCAACCTTCTGTCTGCCGCTTACATTACGTGCCTCCACACAGGCTGCTGTGATCTGCTCTGCCAGTGTCTGATGGAACAGATATGCCAGTCTCCCACTGTCTGCTCCCTGAAGCTTTGCTTCCGTGATCTGCTGTACCAGCGTTTGGGTATTCAGAATCAAACGTCCGTCCTCTTTATACAGCAGGTGATCCTGATTTCCTTTTTGTTTCTGCAGATTATACTGCTCATATGCTTCTGCTGCAAACTCCAGTGCCATCGATGCCTCACCTTCAAAACTGGACTGACGTCTGAACCCTAAGATAGCACTGACTGCATCAAAAAGCCGTCCCACACTGGTGGACACCACCGCATTTAATTTCCGGTCCGCCATGGTAAACTGTACCTTGCTCTCCTGCTCACTGCAAAGACCAAGCTTTTCCATCATTTTCCATGCCTGCTCACGGTCTTTGGTATATCCATAAATCATGGATACTGCAACCCGCCAGCCTTCCTTTGCCGAAATGTCGCCGCCGATCTGTAAAAATGGAGTAATGCTTCCAAATCTTGTAAAATTCTCATAATCTGCCAGCAGGATTTCTCCACCCCAGATCGTTCCATCCGTTCCATATCCGGTGCCGTCAAAAGCCACTCCGATAACCGGTTCCTGGCAGTCATTTTCTGTCATACAGGATAAAATATGCGCATAATGATGCTGCACCTTCAGCACCGGGTAACCAAGCTCTTCCGCCACCACAGTAGAATTGTATTTTGGATGGAGGTCACAGACTACGGCCTGTGGCGTTACTTCCAATAACGTCTGAAACCGGTGAATGGTTTCCTGCAGTGCTTTTACTGTTCTTACATCTTCCAGGTCGCCCACATAGGGAGAGGGATAAAACCGGCTGTCTACGCCGATACAGAAGGTATTTTTCAGTTCTCCTCCAACAGCAAGCACCTGCCCTTTCCAGTCCGCCGACATCATGAAGGGCAGCGGCGCATATCCCCTGGAACGCCGGATCATATATGGTTCATTTTTATAAAAATCCATCACCGTATCATCTGCCCGGATTCTGATTTTCCGATTGTGGGACAGCATGGCATCACACAAATGAGACAGTTCCGCAACCGCCTCTGCATCCTCACGGCAGATGGGCGCTCCGGATGTATTTCCACTGGTCATGACTAAAATGTCCGGCATTTCGATTCCGTCATCATACTGGAAAATCAATAACTGCACCGGTGCATACGGAAGCATCACACCAACCTTTGGATTCCCCGGTGCAATAGAGGGTGCCAGTCTGCCGCCGGTTTCTTTGTCCAACAGCAGAATCGGTTTCTGATGTCCGGTGAGAATCGCTTCCTGCTCCGGTGTCACAATACATTCCCGTTTTACCACCGCTTCATCCTTTGCCATAACTGCAAAAGGCTTGGCCGGACGTCTTTTCAATGTCCGCAGGCGCTGAACCGCTTCTTCATTCGTCGCATCGCAGCACAGATGAAAACCACCGATTCCTTTGATTGCTACAATCTTGCCATCACTGATCATCCGCCGCGTACAAGTAATGGCGTCCCGTCCCCGTTCGGGTCGGCCGATCAGATAGACTTTCGGTCCACATTCATTACAGCACACAGGCTGGGCGTCATAACGCCTCGTCTTCTCATCATCATACTCTTTTGCACAGTCCGGGCACATGGGAAATTCCTTCATACTTGTCCGTTCCCGGTCATAGGGCAGGGCATCCAGAATCGTCAGCCGCGGACCACAGCAGGTACAGTTGATAAACGGATGCAGATACCGCCGGTCTTTCGGATTGTACATTTCTTCCTTACATTCCTCGCAGATGGCAATATCTGGCGAAACAAAGATCTCCCCTTTGGTCTTTTCACTTTCAATAATGTCGAAGGTCTCAAAATGGGTCTCTGTCTCTGCAGTAACATCCTCTGTATTAATTTTTAAAATAGCCGCACGTTTTGGCGGATGTACTTCCAGGGCCTTCAGAAATCCTTCGATCTGCTCTTTTTCACCCTGGGTATATATTTCCACATAGGGGCCTTTATTACAGACCGTTCCGCGAATTCCACTGGCGGCTGCATGGCGGCTTACCGTCGGCCGAAATCCAACCCCCTGAACGATGCCATAAACCCGGATACGCCAGGTCAGTTCCTTCTTTTGCATACTCTTCTCCCATCGCAGGATCCCTGATGATTCTGTTATTCTGCTCCTGCAAGACGACCCGACACGGCAAAATGTACGGTGTCCACAAAAGTTCCGCCAAATTTTGGTGTCATCCGCTCCATACAGCGATCCGCATAAATCACATCGAAATCTCCGTCTTCTACCAGCTTTATATAATCCTCTTCATCCCGCAGGTGAAGATCTCCTTCCTTACGAAGTTCCGGCTTTACCATAAACCAGCTTGCTACCGTTACCTGGGCATCCGGTGCTTTCTTTAAGATTTCTTCACGGATCGCAGAACCAATCACCTGCTGCTGTACGATCAGTACTCTTTTTCCGGAATAATCCATCTCAGAAATCAGTTCCTCCACCAGAGGATAACCAACCTCGTAGGGAGTTCCATAAGTGCGTTCCAGATATTTCGCCGCCTCCAAAGCCGCCGGAGATACCACGATATGTTTCTCCACATTGGGAACCTTCTTCACAGCCTCCAGTCCGTCTCCCATTCCATAACAGACCGCTGTTTTTCCTTCTGCTGCAAAGCGTTCCCGGATACGGTCCGCCGCACGCAGGTCACTGATATCCTGCGGTGTCATGCCAAGAATCCCGATTCGTCCAGGAATCACTTCTTCTTTTTCACCTGCAAATACGAAAAACAGTTCCAGCCATGCTTTTTCTTCGCCTTTGTCATACAGTTCCATGCCGTCCGTATCCACGGTCATGATCGGCAGATTCACTTTTTTCTCCGTCATGCGCTTTAATGCATGGTAATCCGTTCCGATAACTGCCGGAACCGGTGTCCCGATAATAGCTGCAAACTTCGCATCCAGCTTTGTGGCTGCATCTGCAAGTTTTTCTACCAGGCGGTCATCCCGTCCAAGAATTGCATCCATATCACGGAGTCCTGCACTGAACAGGGCACTTTTACTTTCAAACCACCGGGGTTCATCAAATCCGCAGATATTTCCGGTGCAGCCACCGGCATCGCAAATCACGATAATTCCACCAAATTCATAGAACACAGACACTGCTCCGGATTGATCCGGTGCAAAAGGTGTCAGATATTTTCTCAGTCCTCTCATTGTATTACACCTCCGCCAATGCCTCAAACAGTCTGCGCACTCCTGCATAGCCAAAGGGCTGCCGTTCCTCGTTCCAACGCACGTTGGGACATCCCTTATGGTAATATCCGGCATCTTTTCCAATGGTCAGGTTGACACCGGACTGGCTTCCGTCATAATACAACATCGTTGGTTCCAGGTTGGAGAAGACTTTTGTCTCCGGGCTTAAAACTGCCAGCTGTTTCACATAGATAAAATTTTCACCGGATAAGGTTCCATAAATCTCCGGCACACGGAATCCATACCGTGCCAGTGCCAGCGCCAGTTCAAAGGGATCTCCATTCATCCATTCTCCGACAGCAAAAGATGCATCCGGATGCGTTTCCCGGAATTTTGTGATTGCCGCTTCCGCTTCTTTGCGCGGTGCTTCATCATCAAATTCCACACCCAGTGCCGCCCCAAAGGCACGATACTGGCTGGCAATTTTATCAATCTGATAAAGTCTTCTCAGCTCAATATACGGAATTTTCAACCGATCATGAAAATCCTCTGCTGCAAAACGTGCTTCCGGGTGCAGTACCAGATTAAAATTTGCTTCCGCCATAGTCTGATATTCTGCGTAATCGCTGCATCTGGAAATCTCATGAATCGTTTTCACTCCCGCACCGTGAAGTAACTCATACAACTCACAGTCATCCACCAGCGGCGAAAAATATCCCAGTAAATTTACTACATTTCCTTTTTTCTTCTTCGGCTCCAGCAGGGAATAAATGGACTGCCGAACATGCACCATGGGAGGCTTTCTGCCTTCTCTGGTCAATGCATACATATAACAGGGCTTCACCGGAATTCCTGCATATTCCTCTGCCTTATGACAGACTCGTTCCATATCCGTGCCGAGCAGCGCATCCACACAGGTAATACAGATCATTACAACAGACGGCTTCTTCTCAAGCCCTTCGCAGATCTCTGCCACCGCCTTTGGAATCTTTTTCAAATGTCTTCCCGTTACAATATCCGTCTCATCCATCAACAGGTAATAAAACCGGTCATGATACGCCCCCATGGAGCTGAGAACCGAAGTATTGCGTCCGCAGCATCCCGGAGATACAATCAGCATAATCGAATCCGGCACCGCCAGGCCTGCGCGCTTCACACCGAATCCTTCTGCTCCCGGAGAGTTAAAAGCCAGCGTCGCCGGGGAGCTGTAGATCAGATGGGTATGGGAAATCAGCTGTTTGGGAATATTCTCTTTTCCAAGTTCATTCAGCTCTTTTACCCTACAAAAATAGGCTTCCTGTTTCATGCATATTCCTCTTCTTTCCACAACAATGCAGCCAGATCAAGGAAACATTTGCTGATGTCCGAAGTCGGATCTCCCTCGATCACAGTCTTTCCCTGTTCCTCCCAGTGGATAATTTCATCACTTCTTGGCACTTCGCCCACGATCGGCACTCCGATCTTTTCTGAAAATGCCTGTACCTTTTCCTTCTCATTCTCCACATTTCTATGATTTAACACAATGCCAAATACTCGGGCATAGCTGCGGTCTTCGAAGTTTCTGACTGCGCTGGAAATATTGTTAGCCGCATACAGCGCCATTTTCTCCCCGGAGGTAACGATCAGAACCTTATCCGCATATCCCTCACGAATGGGTGCTGCAAATCCGCCGCATACCACATCACCCAGGACATCATACAAGACCACATCTGGTTTATAATGCTCAAACAGTTCCATATCTTCGAGAAGCTGAAACGTCGCAATAATTCCACGTCCCGCACAGCCAAGTCCAGGTGTTGGTCCTCCGGTCTCAATGCAGAGGATTCCTCCATAACCCTCCTTTGAAATCTGTGACAGCTCATCCGGCTCTTCATCCTCTTCCCTCATATAATTCATCACCGGACGAAGAGGCTCTCCCCCAAGTAAATTGATGGTAGAATCCGCTTTCGGATCACATCCGATCTGAATGACACGTTTTCCCATATTGGCAAATGCCGCCGCCAGATTCGAAGTTACTGTAGATTTTCCAATCCCGCCCTTTCCATATACTGCTACCTTTAACATGTTTCCCTCCTGTTATTTCGTATTGAAAACGAAGTTTTCTACGCAAAAAAACCACTTTCCCGGCAGTTTGTCAGGAAAATGGTTCAGTAAAGTCATATATCGTAACTATTCCTGCTCGGATTATCCTTGCCATCAGAGTTTTCTCACAATTCATTACTGTTATGTCTTTTTCACCAAATATTTGACAGATGGATGAATCAGATACAGTAATCTTTTTCATTATTTTATCATCCGGCATACAAATTAGTCAACACGAACTGTATAGTAAAAAACCGGGGAGCTCATGGCTCCCCGGTTCTCATCTCATTTTCACAAGATTATCTTATTTGTTTTTCTGTGCAATAGCTGCCTGTGCTGCAGCAAGGCGAGCGATCGGCACACGGAACGGTGAGCAGGAAACGTAGTCCAGACCCAGCTTGTTGCAGAACTCTACGGAAGACGGATCTCCACCGTGCTCTCCACAGATACCGCAATGCAGTGTCGGGCGAACTTTCTTACCTTTCTCAATTGCCATCTCCATCAGCTGACCAACACCGGTCTGATCCAGTCTTGCGAACGGGTCATTCTCGATGATCTTAGCGTCGAAGTATGCATCCAGGAATTTGCCTGCGTCATCACGGGAGAAGCCGTAGGTCATCTGGGTCAGGTCGTTGGTACCGAAGCAGAAGAACTCAGCCTCTTCAGCGATCTGATCAGCGGTAAGAGCAGCTCTCGGAACCTCGATCATAGTACCTACTTCGTATTCCATCTCTACACCAGCTGCTTTGATCTCTGCATCTGCAGTCTCAACAACAATATTCTTTACATATTTCAGCTCTTTGATCTCTCCTACCAACGGAATCATGATCTCCGGAACGATCTTCCAATCCGGATGTTTCTTGGATACGTTGATAGCTGCACGGATAACAGCTGCGGTCTGCATCTTGGCAATTTCCGGATAGGTAACTGCAAGACGGCATCCTCTGTGTCCAAGCATCGGGTTGAACTCATGGAGAGAATCAATGATAGCTTTGATATCCTCTACGGTCTTGCCCTTTGCATCAGCAAGTTTTTTAATATCCTCTTCCTCAGTCGGAACGAACTCATGCAGAGGCGGATCCAGGAAACGGATAGTAACCGGTTCTCCTTCCATAGCCTCATATAACTGCTCGAAGTCACCCTGCTGCAGCGGAAGAATCTTGGACAGTGCCTCTTCTCTCTCTTCTACAGTATCAGAGCAGATCATCTCACGGAATGCATCGATTCTGTCGCCCTCGAAGAACATATGCTCGGTACGGCAGAGACCAATACCTTCTGCACCCAGCTCACGAGCTTTCTTGGCATCTGCAGGCGTATCTGCATTGGTTCTTACTTTCATGGTTCTGAATTCATCAGCCCACTCCATGATACGATCGAAGTCACCAGCGATCTTAGCGTCTACAGTCGGAATTGCTCCGTCATAGATGCATCCGGTGGAACCGTCAAAGGAGATTACATCTCCCTCATGGTACTCTTTACCTGCCAGAGTGAATTTCTTATTTGCTTCATCCATAATGATATCGCCGCATCCGGATACACAGCATGCGCCCATACCACGTGCAACTACTGCTGCATGGCTGGTCATACCACCACGAACGGTCAGGATGCCCTGGGATACTTTCATACCAGTAATGTCTTCCGGAGAGGTCTCCAGACGAACCAGAACCACTTTCTCGCCTCTTGCTGCCCAGTTCTCTGCATCTTCTGCGGTGAAGACGATCTTACCACAAGCTGCTCCAGGAGCTGCTCCCAGTGCTTTTGCAATCGGGGTAGCTGCTTTCAGTGCTGCGGTATCGAAGGTTGGATGAAGAAGAGCGTCAAGGTTACGCGGCTCGATCATAGCCACTGCTTCTTCCGGTGTTCTCATACCCTCATCTACCAGATCACAAGCAATCTTCAGAGCTGCTTTTGCAGTTCTCTTACCGTTACGGGTCTGCAGCATGTACAGCTTCTTATTCTCAACAGTGAACTCCATATCCTGCATATCGCGGTAATGGGTCTCCAGAGTCTTACATACTTCCTCAAACTGAGCGAATGCCTCCGGGAACTCTTCTGCCATCTTAGCGATCGGCATCGGAGTACGAACGCCTGCAACAACGTCCTCTCCCTGTGCATTGATCAGGAACTCACCCATCAGCTTCTTCTCGCCGGTAGCCGGATCACGGGTGAAGGCAACACCAGTACCACAGTCATCACCCATGTTACCAAATGCCATCATCTGTACGTTTACAGCGGTACCCCAGGAATAGGGGATATCATTGTCACGACGATATACGTTTGCACGAGGATTGTCCCAAGAACGGAATACAGCTTTGATTGCTCCCATCAGCTGCTCCTTCGGCTCAGACGGGAAATCCTCACCGATTTTTTCCTTATATTCTGCCTTAAACTGCTCTGCCAGAGTCTTTAAGTCATCTGCAGTCAGCTCAACGTCAAAGGTAACACCCTTCTCGGCTTTCATCTTATCGATGAGCTCCTCGAAATATTTCTTGCCAACTTCCATTACTACATCAGAGTACATCTGAATAAATCTTCTGTAGCAGTCCCATGCCCAACGCGGATTGCCGGATTTCTTTGCAAGAACTTCTACTACCGTCTCATTCAGTCCCAGGTTCAGGATGGTATCCATCATACCCGGCATGGAAGCACGTGCTCCGGAACGTACGGATACGAGCAGCGGATTCTCTGCATCTCCGAATTTCTTTCCAGTAATCTCTTCCATCTTACCAATATACTCATTAATCTGTCCCTGAATTTCTTCGTTGATCTCGCGGCCGTCCTCATAATACTGAGTGCAGGCTTCCGTTGTAATCGTAAATCCCTGCGGAACCGGAAGTCCAATATTTGTCATCTCTGCCAGGTTAGCTCCTTTGCCTCCTAACAGATTTCTCATGCTGGCGTCTCCTTCTTTAAAAAGATAAACCCACTTTGCCATTACATGCCCTCCTAAAAATAGAAAATAAAAGAATAAAAGCGCAACTCCACCACCGAGTTCTTCTTTGCGCACACAAATATCATAACATATCCCTGTCAAAAGTCAACTATCATTGTGCGATTTTCACAGATTTGTGAAAGTTTTTTTCAAAATACAATGAAATATATTTTCAGAGCAATGCAGAATATACAAAAAGACAATTCCAGAAAGCTTTTCAAAAAAACAAAATGTACTATATGAAAAAAGAGCCGCCGCACTTTCGTGCAGCAGCCCTTTTCAAGAATCGTAATTATTTACCCTGCTCCAGAGCAAGAGTTCTGGTAGTGAGGTCACAAACCTCAGTCGGTCCATAGTACTGGATTGCACCCGGGAAGGTGTACTCCGTCTCTACAGCCCACTCATCTCTGTGTGCCTCGAAGTATTTGAACGGCTTTCCGTCAAGCTCAACAAGTGCTTTCTTGATAACAGGTTTGTCCTCACCATGTCTTCTCTCGATGTTCATCATCTTGGTGATCGGCATACCGCCTGCAACCCACTCTTCTGCCGGATTGGACAGATTGGAAACTTTGGAAAGATATCCGTTGAATCCGTACTGGATCAGCATGAATGCATTGTATCCAAGAGAATAGCAGTAATCAGCATCAAAGTTGGACGGGAATGCGCATCTTCCTTCATATCCGAAGAAATGAGTCTGAGTTGCATATTTTCCGGTATAAGTTCCTGCTGCTTTTCTTGCTTTCAGCTTATCTCCTACCAAAGCCGCAAACAGTTTCTCGGACTCGATGAGGGATACCTGTACGTTTCCGTGGGGATCTCTCTCCAAGAACAGCTGCTGCTGAATTGCCTGCGGAAGGATTGCAAATACAGCCATAGCCTCTTTGGAAAGTCCTTTCTCGATGAATGCGTATTTCTCAGCCCAGCTCTCCAGTGCGTTGAATGCATCTGCCTTGCTGCCTGCAAGAAGTTCGTTGATCTCGTTGATCAGTGCGGAGAACTCCGGAACGAACTCAACAACACCCTCCGGAATAACAACTACACCGAAGTTGTTGCCATTAGCTGCTCTCTTCTCTACTGCATCGGCGATGTAATCAGCGATTTCAGACAGAGACTGTTTTTTAGCCTTTACTTCCTCAGAAATGAGGCAGATGTTCGGCTGGCACTCCAGAGCGCACTCCAGAGCTACATGAGAAGCAGAACGTCCCATCACTTTTACAAAGTGCCAGTATTTTTTAGCGGAGTTACAATCTCTCTCGATGTTTCCGATGAGCTCACTGTAAGTCTTGGTTGCGGTATCGAAACCGAAGGAGATCTCAATATCCTCGTTCTTCAGGTCGCCGTCGATGGTCTTCGGGCAACCGATTACCTGTACGCCGGTCTTATGTGCTGCCATGTACTCAGCAAGTACACAAGCGTTGGTGTTGGAATCGTCTCCACCAATGATAACGATAGCAGTGATGCCATGTTTTTTGCAAACCTCTGTTGCAATCTGAAACTGCTCTTCGGTCTCCAGTTTGGTTCTTCCGGAACCGATGATATCGAATCCACCGGTATTTCTGTACTGGTTGATGTACTCATCATCAAATACGATGAAATTGTCCTCGATCAGTCCGCTGGGGCCGCCCTTGAAACCGATCAGAACGTTCTCTTTATTCGTAGCTTTCAGTGCATCGTACAGACCGCTTACAACGTTGTGTCCGCCCGGTGCCTGTCCGCCGGAAAGGATAACACCTACTACCTGCTTTTTAGCAACAGAAGTATTCTCTCCTTTTTCAAAAGTAACTTCCGGCTCACCATAGGTGTTCGGGAACAGTTCAGCGATCTTCTCCTGATCTGCTGCACTTGTAGTAGCCTCGCCTTTTTTAACAGCGATCTCGGAAATTCCATGTCTGAGCATTCCTGGAAGCTTCGGAACATACTCATATCTTGCTTTCTGAAGTGGTGAAAGATTCATAATAGTTACTCCTTTGTCATAGATTTCTCAACTAATAAACTACCATTATCAGGTAATTTCGTCAACCTTTGGTTTTAAATTAAAACTCAAATTTTTTCTCAAAATAAGCGTCCAGATCAGCGATTGCCACACGCTCCTGCTCCATGGTATCACGATCTCTGACAGTTACACAGCCATCAGTCTCGGACTCAAAATCGTAAGTTACACAGAACGGAGTTCCAATCTCGTCAAGACGACGATATCTCTTACCGATGTTTCCTCTGTCATCGAACTCGCAGTTATATTTTTTGCAAAGCTCCGTATATACCTTTTCAGCGCCCTCGTTCAGTTTCTTGGACAGCGGAAGCACACCGATCTTCACCGGAGCCAGTGCCGGATGGAAATGAAGAACCGTTCTCATATCCGGTTTTTCCTCTGTTCCGATGTTTTCCTCATCATAAGCTGCACACAGGAATGCCAGAACCACACGGTCAGCTCCCAGTGACGGCTCAATTACATACGGAATGTATTTTTCCTTGCTCTCATCATCAAAATAAGTCATATCCTGTCCGGATACGTTCTGATGCTGGGTCAGATCATAATCAGTACGGTCTGCGATTCCCCACAGCTCGCCCCATCCAAAGGGGAACAGATACTCGATATCCGTGGTTCCTTTACTATAGAAGCAAAGCTCCTCAGGAGAATGGTCACGGAGACGCATCTCATCCTCTTTGATACCAAGGGAAAGGAGCCAGTCACGGCAGAATGCCCTCCAGTACTGG
The DNA here is from genome assembly GCF_057604405.1 of Hominiventricola sp. NCBI lineage: Bacteria > Bacillati > Bacillota > Clostridia > Lachnospirales > Lachnospiraceae > Hominiventricola > Hominiventricola sp. The sequence continues at coordinate 95,395 of NZ_DBLYVB010000002.1, read as the reverse complement.
AACCAATCAAGGTCAGTACCAGGTTTGCAGAAGAATTCCAGCTCCATCTGCTCGAACTCACGGGTACGGAAAGTAAAGTTACCCGGTGTGATCTCGTTACGGAAAGATTTACCGATCTGTCCGATACCAAACGGAATTTTCTTTCTGGAAGTTCTCTGTACATTCTTGAAGTTTACGAAAATACCCTGTGCAGTCTCCGGACGAAGATATACAGTATTTTTTGCATCCTCAGTAACACCCTGGAAAGTCTTGAACATCAGGTTGAACTGACGGATATCGGTAAAATCTTTCTTACCGCATTTCGGACAGCAGATATCATGTTCGTCGATATATGCTTTCATCTCTTCCTGAGACCATCCGTCTACGCCACCCTCGTGCTCGATTTTGTGCTCATCCATATAATCCTCGATCAGCTTATCTGCACGAAAACGTTCTTTACAGCTCTTACAGTCCATCAGCGGATCTGAGAAGCCGCCCAGATGTCCGGATGCAACCCAGGTCTGCGGGTTCATCAGGATCGCACAGTCAACACCTACATTGTAGGGATTCTCCTGAACGAATTTTTTCCACCATGCTTTTTTTACATTGTTTTTCAGCTCAACACCAAGGTTACCATAATCCCAGGTATTAGCCAGGCCGCCGTAGATTTCACTTCCTGGATATACAAATCCGCGGTTTTTTGCAAGTGCTACGATTTTTTCCATCGTCTTTTCCATTTGAGATACTCTCCTTATCAATATATAATGTAGGCGTATTCCGCTTCATCATCAATGGGCATCACTTCTGCCGTGTGGCTTCCAAGGATCTCCACATTGTTGCTGACATATTTTATGGGCTGTTCTGTCACTACCACGCACTCTGACTTCAAGACCAGCACCGGATCCGACGTCTTCTCTGTGACTTCCGTGGTTGTGTATTCCTGGTAATCTGCATCCTTAAAGGTCATGTCAAAAGACCGGCCTTCAGAAAGCGCATCATCAATGCTTCCCTGGAAACAATATACCTCGTTGTATTTACTGTAGCTCTCTGCATCTGCATAATTCAGCTGCAGATAGATCGTATCATTTTTCATTTCCAGACTCTTCAGCGAAATCTCTTCCCTGTCAAATCCCTGATTATATGTACTGATCTCCCTCTCGATCATGGACTGAAATTCATCAAAGCTGTAATAGTCCTTCACAAAGCTTTCCACAACCGCCTCGGTTATTTCTCCATTCTTATGTATATAAATCGAAGATACCGATGGATCAAAGGAGCTGCCGCATCCGACACTCAAAAGCGTGACCGCCAGAATGCAGATGGCTGAAAACCATTTCTTCATACACATCCCTCCTCGTTGTATCTTTTTCCGGCACACGTGAACATTCTACCTTATTCACAGGCAAGTTTCAAGTATTTCCAACGATTTGAACCGATGATCCACATAATGTTCCCTCATCCAGGTTACAATTCTGCCAAATTCTTCGCAGACATGCTCCTTTAACGTGAAAGTATACAGCTTTTCCACAGAAGATGCAATCACATACTGAAAGGCATACTTTGTAGAAGGATCCAGATCCCAGGATTCAAAGATACTCCACTCCTGCGGACACTCCCCACTGTATGCCATAGCTTTCAGTTCATATATGTACCGGATCAGCGTTCTTGGAAGCGCCGGAATCGATAAGGCCCGCAGGGACTGATATAACAGTTTCAGATAATCCATACCGTCTACATTCTCCCTGGTATAGTAATCTGCAAACTCCAGAAAATACTGTCCGTAGCAAGAACCTTCAAAATCCAGCATCAGTTCACTGAAATAATTCTGTACCGACGCCTGGGACAGTGTATAGGAAGTTCTTCCTTCATAAAGCTGAAACTGGCCAAACACAAATGGGTTCACCGCCGCCATTAACGGATTATTAAGCCTCCTGGCCCCTCTGGCAAAGGCCCGGATCTTTCCCCGTTCCTTTGTCAGAATAACCACCAGTTTATCATATTCCCCTGCCGGCACGGCAGACAGTATCATTCCTGTCACTGTGCAGTTCTGACTGCTCATGTTTCTTTCCTACCCTTCCAGCCCCGCACTGTTCTGCTTTGTAGGCCAGATATTCCCGTACATCTCCGGTGTGTGCAAATCGACTCCAATGATCCATCTTAAAGCTTCGCCTCCGCTTCCTCCATTCTGTGTACTATTAGAATTTCCGAAGCAGGTGCAGGCTATACTTCTTTCTTATCATATCCAAAATTTTTCATCAGGAAATCAGAATCTCTCCAGTCTTTCTTTACCTTGACCCAGAGACGCAAGTTTACTTTGGCATCCAACTGGCGCTCGATCTCATAGCGTGCAGCAGAGCCTATTTTCTTCAGCATGGCGCCGCCTTTTCCGATGATAATTCCTTTATGGGAATCTCTCTCGCAGACGATTGTCGCCTCAATGTCCCAGATCTTTCCATTTGGCCGCGGCTTCATCTGTTCGATAGAAACAGCAATGCCATGGGGAATTTCCTCATCAAGAAGTTTTAATGCTTTCTCCCTGATCAGTTCTGCCGTAATCTGACGCAGTGGCTGGTCGGTTACCGTATCCTCATCATAGAACATAGGACCATAAGGAAGATACTTAAAGATCACGTTTACCAGTGTATCCGTATTGGTTCCTTTCAATGCAGATACCGGCACAATCTCTGCGAAATTCAGGATCTGGCGGTAAGCATCAATAAAGGTCAGTACTTCTTCTTTTTTTACACGGTCAATTTTATTGATAACCAGAACTACCGGCACATTGGCATGGGTAAGTTGTTCTGCAATGTGTCGCTCTCCGGCTCCAATAAAAGTCGTCGGCTCTACCAGCCAGAGCACCACATCCACTTCTTTCAGTGTGCGCTCCGCAACATTGACCATGTATTCACCCAGTTTGTTCTTCGCCTTGTGAATACCTGGTGTATCCAGAAATACGATCTGTCCTTCGTCACAGGTATAAACCGTCTGAATACGGTTTCTGGTAGTCTGGGGCTTATTGGAAGTAATGGCAATCTTCTGACCGATGATCTGATTCATCAGCGTAGATTTTCCCACATTCGGTCTGCCGATCAATGTGGCAAATCCTGATTTTTTCTGTTCGCTCATTCTTTTCTTCTGTCCTTTCCTCACATCCTGGCTTACAGGCTTTTTACCTGATCAAACAGTTCTTTATCTTTTTCCAGACGGCTTTCATTTCCGATCACACAGAAGCTGCCTTCTTTCAGAAGCTCCCGGATGCCACCTGCCAATGCGCGGATGTCTTCTGGTTGTGCATCCAGCACCTGGTTTCTGACACTCTGATAATCTTCCTCGGTCATATGGGTAATCCATGCGGACATAGAACGGTTACCCTCTGCAGACGGTGTCAGCGGCGTATCCATCTCGCTGATGGCTCCGATGATATATTTGGTCATGTCCCGCTCTCCGGCCTCAAAATTCTCCACATATTCCGGTGTATGCTCAAATACTTCATTGGTCTTCTGAAGGTTCGGATCACGGTAAGATACCAGATAGCTGTCACCATAACGTCCAAATCCGCTCATGCAGCCATAGGCTCCGCCTTTGACACGCACCTGAATCCACAGATAGTCATAACTCAAGATCACCTTCAAAATTCGATATGCGCCTGTGTAATAACCAATATGTCCGGCTCTTGCCACATACTGAACAGCAGACGGAATTTTAATTCCTTCTTTAAGAGCTTCTTCTTCCTTCTTTTCGGAAATATCATATTCCGGCAGTTTTTCTGTAAAGAGCACGGCTTTCAGTGCCGGAATCTCTGCTTTCACGGCCTCCAGTCCATTTTTTCGGGAAGTACAGCTGACTACCAGATGTTCCGGACGAAGTACATATTCCATGACTGCCCTTAAATTTTTCTTAATCGTCTCTTTCTGTCCGTCAAAGTCTTTTTCCAGCGCATCGATGGTCTGGAAAAATGCCACACCACTCATACGATCATTCATTTTCGCTGATCTGGAGAATTTCGCCATGGCACGGATGGCTGCTGCGGAATGTCCTGAGGAAGTCAGATACATATGAAGTCTGGACTTTACCTGCGACAAAATCTCATGAAGACGCTTGTCATCATCAAGTTTTGTCCGACTGACGATCTCCCGGATCATGGCAAATGCAAAATCTGTATTTTCCACCAATACTTTGGTACGGATTTCAAATCTGGTATGGAATTTCTCCGGTTCACGAATATCACCATAGAGATTCACTGTAGAGCTGACTCCGCCCGTGTGGCAGTTGATCTCGTTGAACAGCTCTCCGTAGCTGTAATTCTCTGTATCCACATATCCCAGCACATGTTTCAGAAGTCCCAGATAAGGCACCAGATCATCCGGGAGCTGTTCTGCATCAAACAGGAGGTTAATATAATTAATACCTGCCGTGAACAGATTCTGGTGAAGCACGGTAACATTCTCTACAGAAAACTCTTCGTTGGTCAGCGGGAGTGTTTTTCTACGGATATCCTCCCTCTTCAGCATAGGGATCTTCTCCAGATCTTCCTGAGGGGATGGTTCATCCTGATACTGTTTCAGCTCTTTTGCAAAATCTACAATTGCCTGCTGTTTTTCTGTGGGCAGATTGCTTTTATATGCATCCAGCTTTTTCTGCAGTTCTTCTGTCTCTTTTGCCTCCAGACCTGGCACCGGTTTTAATACCAGCACAGCTCTGTGGGGATTATCCAGAAGATACTTCTGAACCAGACCTTCAAAATATCCGTTATCCAGCTGTTTTTTCAGTTTGTTGAAACGGTCAAGGGCAATCAGGTGAAGGAAGGGCTGATTTTCATCATACAGCCAGCTGTCCATCATCTGAAGTCCATACATAAGCCCCTTTGGATAACCTCCAAAATCAGCTTCCCGGTAACGGAATTCATAATAATTAATTCCTGCCTGCAGTGCCTTACGGTCAAACCCATGCTCTACAATACTGCCCAGCGTCTCACGGACTACTTTTACAAATGCATCCTGCTGCTCTTCCTTTGCCTGCTTGGCAATCACAGAGAAATAGGGCTGGGCAATACCATTCTCATAGCTACTCAGAATATCGTGACCGATTCCAGCATCCAGAAGGGCCTGTTTCAGCGGTGCCCCTGGTGCCGAAAGAAGCGCATACTCCAACACCTGAAATGCCAAATAAAGGTCTGCATCCAGAGAAGTACCAACCACAGCATTATAAGAAAGATATGCCTGATCTTCCCCTTCCTCCTCTGCTGAAACCGGGTATTCTACCGTCCGATCCTTCGGTTTCCGGAAGGGTTTCTGCAGGGTAATCTCAGAATCCACTTTCAGATAGTCATACTGGGACAGATATTTTTCATCAATCCATTCCAGCTTCTTAGTCATATCCATATTTCCATAAAGATAAATATAGCAGTTGGACGGATGATAATACTTTCTATGGAAATCCAGAAAGGCCTCATAAGTCAGGTCCGGGATGTATTTAGGATTTCCACCAGACTCATGAAAATAAGTGGTGTCTGGATAGAGCGTCGTCATAATTTCCCGATCCAGCATGTCCTCCGGTGAGGAGAAGGCGCCCTTCATCTCATTATAAACCACTCCATTAACGCTTAATGGTGCATTCACGGAGTCCATCTCATAATGCCAGCCTTCCTGACGAAAAATCTTCTCTTCTTTATAAATATTCGGGTGGAATACTGCATCCATATAAACATGCATCAGGTTCTGGAAATCCTGATCATTGCAGCTTGCCACCGGATACATGGTCTTGTCCGGATAGGTCATGGCATTCAAGAAGGTATTAAGAGATCCTTTTACCAGTTCCACAAAAGGATCTTTTACCGGAAAATCCCGTGATCCACATAGAACGGAATGTTCCATTATATGAGGCACTCCCGTGCTGTCTGACGGCGGAGTCCGAAATCCGATATTAAATACTTTATTTTCATCCGCATTTTCCAGCAATGCCACTCTTGCTCCCGTCTTTTTATGACGCAGCAGATATCCGACGGAATCAAGCTCCGGAATTTCTTCCTTGCTGAGCAGTTCATATGCGGCCAGTCTTTCCATGATGATCAATGATTTTACCTCCGGTTTTAAGTGCAGACACCCGCACAGAAAACTCCGTGCGGGTGCTCTTTCATTCAGTCGTGTTTTTCTTGTCTTACAGATTGGTTTTGAAGAACTCTTCGATTGCTGCAAAAGCTGCGTCCTCATCCTCACCCTCAACGGTTACGGTAACAACAGCACCTTTTTTAACGCCCATTCCCATGATAGCCATCAGTCTTTTAGCATCAGCTTTCTTGGTTCCGTTATCAATCATGATAACGCTCTTGTATCCTGCTGCTGCCTTTGCCAGCATTCCAGCCGGTCTTGCGTGAAGTCCTAATTCATCCTGTACAGTGTAAGTAAATGATTTCATAATCTATATTCTCCTTTTTCTATAAAAATATTAACAAAATTTATCTGCCGTAAATTCTAACATTCACGAATGCGTTTACGAAGCTCCAGAGTATATCCCGGAGAGACACTCAGCTCATCAATGCCCATTTGGATAAATCTCTGGGTCAGTTCCATATCTGCACCAAGCTCTCCACAGATGCCGCACCAAGCGCCGTATTTGTGAGCATTCTCGATAGTCAGCTGGATCAGACGCAGGATTGCTTCGTGATGCGGATCAAAGAAGCTGTCCAGGGACTGGTTCTGACGGTCAATTGCAAGCGTATACTGGCTTAAGTCGTTGGTTCCGATACTGAAGAAGTCTACATGAGGAGCCAGCAGATCACTGATCACAGCTGCTGCCGGAGTCTCGATCATAATACCGAGCTCTACCTCACCCATCGGCTTGTCCTCTCTTGCCAGTTCCAGTTTCACCTCTTCTACGATCTCCTTGATACGGGTGATCTCTTTGACAGAGATAATCATCGGGAACATGATGGACAGGGTTCCGAATGCAGATGCACGATAAAGTGCACGCAGCTGGGTACGGAAAATATCCTCTCTGGTCAGACAGATACGGATTGCACGGTATCCAAGTGCCGGATTATCCTCTTTCGGCAGGTTGAAGTAATCAATCTGTTTGTCTGCACCGATATCCATGGTACGGATAATGACTTTCTTGCCACCCATACGGGACAGAACTTTCTTATATGCCTCAAACTGCACTTCCTCGCTCGGATAATCATCGCATCCAAGATACAGGAACTCACTTCTGAACAGGCCAATACCCTCACTATCGTTCTCCAGAACAGCATCAACGTCCTGAATGCCACCGATATTAGAATACAGATGAATATGTTTTCCGCTCTGGGTTACGGTCTCTTTTCCCTTCATTTCCTGAAGAAGTGCGCGCTGCTGGTCTGCACGGCCTTTCTTCTCTCTCATTTTTGCCATGGTCTCTTCGTCCGGATCAATGTAGATCAGGCCTGCAAAGCCATCAACAACTGCCATCTTTCCGTTGTACTCCGGATTTACTTCAATATCAGTCGTCACCAGAGAAGGAATATTCATGGTTCTTGCAAGAATCGCCGTATGGGAATTTGCAGAACCCTTCTGTGTTACCAGTGCAAGAAGCTTATTCTTATCAAACTGAACAGTCTCACTGGGTGCCAGATCCTCTGCCACAATAATTACCGGCTCCGGCATTGCTTCCGGGCTTACCTGGCTTCCGTTCAGGATAGAGATCACACGCTCAGAAATGTCTTTAACATCTGCTGCACGTCCTCTCATATAATCATCATCCATGCTCAGGAACATTGCTGCAAGCTGCTCGCAGGTCATGAACACTGCATACTCTGCATTCATTTTGTCATTCTCGATGATATTCTGGATAGACTCATTGTAATCAAGATCATCCAGCAGCATCTGATGAACGTCAAAGATCATAGCCTCTTCTTCGCCTACGTCTTTGAGTGCTTTCTCGTAAAGAGCTTTCAACTGAGACATTGCTTTTGCTTTTGCTTCCTCATAGCGCGCAAGCTCAGCTGCAGTATCCGTAATCTTTTCCTGGCTTACGGTCTTCTCTGCTTTTTTGTATACAAAGATTTTGCCAATGGCAACGCCTTTGAATACGCTCTTTCCTTCTCTTACTATCATAGATTCTTCTCTCCTCCAGCCCTCTTAAATTTCATCCGTCTTCGGAGTTTCTTCCAGCTCCTCACGGGTTTCAGCAGCTTCTTCTGCTGTCACGGAAATAGTTTCTGCTGCAACGGGCTCTGCTGCGGCTTCTTCTGCTTCGTGGCTTTCCGGCTCGATCGTAACAAAACCTTTCTCAATCTCTTCTACTGCGATTGATAACGGTTTCTTGCCGCGGCTGTTCACAAAAGCTTCCTCTCCTGCAATCAGCTGTCTGGCTCTTTTTGCGGTTGCGAGAACGATGGAATACCGGCTGTTTACTACCGGAGTATCACCTTCCTCTACCTCACTGTTGATCGTTTTCATTAAGTCTGTATAAGACGGATGTAACATAATTATTCTCCTTTCGCAAAACCCTTCAGGTCCTGTCTGATTTTTTCTATTCTTTCTTTGTTATGTTCCATCTTGCGATGTTCTCCCTCGATAATACCGTGTACCTGCTCAACACATTTCTCCAGCACATCGTTGATCACCAGATAGTCATACTCTTCCATTCCCTCGGACTCCTGCACAGCTCGGGCCAGTCTCTGGGCAATCACCTCCGGTGATTCGGTTCCCCTTCCTTCCAGACGTTCTTTTAACGTCTTTGCATCCTTTGTGCTCACAAAAAGGAGAACTGCATCTGGATATTGTTCCTTGATCTTACGCGCACCCTGAATCTCAATCTCCAGAATCACGTCATGGCCCTTCGCCAGCTCTGCTTCTACATAAGCCCTTGGTGTTCCATAATAGTTATTGACATAGCAGGCATGCTCAATAAGCGCGCCCTCTGCAATCATCTGCTCAAACTGTTCCTTTGTCTTGAAGAAGTAAGCAACTCCATCCTCTTCCCCTGGTCTTGGGTCACGGGTTGTGGCAGATATGGACAGTGCATACTGTTCATATCGTGTAGTCAGCTCCTTCATAATTGTACCTTTTCCGGCTCCTGAGAATCCGGATACAATAATTAAAATTCCCTGTCTGTCCATCGGATCTCCCTGCTTTATTTTACTATGTAAATAACCCCTGCTCAATGCTTATTCTAAGTTTTGGATCTGCTCCCTTACCTTCTCTATACCAGTCTTCAGATCAATAGCACAGTCTGCCAAAGCCAGATCATTGGCCTTTGACAGCGTCGTATTCGCTTCCCGGTTCATCTCCTGTGCAATGAAGTCCAGCTTCCTTCCAATACTTCCGCCAGCCTTCAACGCATTCTTCATTGCCTCAATGTGGCTCTTCAGACGCACAATCTCTTCGTCCACACAGATCTTGTCCGCAAAAATAGTTACCTCTGTAGCAATTCGCCCCTCATCCATCTGGGTATCTGCAAGCAGTTCCAGCACTTTATTTTCCAGCTTCGTGCGGTATTCTTTGACAATCTGCGGAGAACGTTCTTCAATCATTGCTACGAGATCAAGCATCTCATCCAATTTCACCAGAAGATCGGTCTTCAGTGCTTCACCTTCCCTCACACGGGTCTCTACAAACTTCTCACAGGCTCCGCGTACCGCCTGTTCCAGCATCTGCCAGATCTCTTCCTCATCTTCCTGCTGGTCTTCCAGCGTAAGCACCTCCGGACATCTTGCCAGATCGGTAACTTTTACATTATTTTCAAGAGCAAACTCTTCCGCCATCTGCCGGAAATAATCCATGTACTGAGCGGCAACCGCCCTATTATAAGTAAGTGCTGCTCCTTTGCTGCTCAGATCTTCATAAGTGATAAACACATCAATCTTACCGCGCTGCACATACTCTTTCAGAAGAGTCCGAATCGCAGATTCAAAAAAATTCAGCTTCTTCGGCATCTTGAGCGTCACATCCAGATAGCGGTGATTAACTGTTTTCATCTCCACCGTGATCTTACGCTCTCCTTCGGACAGCTCATAGCGTCCGAAACCCGTCATACTTTTCAACATATTCATCGTCCCCAAACGAAATGCGAGGACATTCCCTCGCCATAGTAATTTTCATTATAGTTGATTTTGCCAATAGCGTCAAGTATAATAATGGGGTACGAAAAGGAGATTTATTATGGCTTTTGATGGTATTACCGTTGCCTGCATGGCACATGAATTAAATAAAAATCTTGCCGGCGGCCGCATTTCCAAGATTGCGCAGCCGGAGACAGACGAGCTTCTCTTAACAGTCAAATCCCAGGAAGGGAATTTCCGTCTGCTGCTCTCTGCTTCCGCAAGCCTGCCCCTTGTCTATCTGACTCAGAACAACAAAACAAGTCCTCTGACTGCACCGAATTTCTGTATGCTGCTCCGCAAACACATCAGCGGTGGCCGCATCATTTCCGTTACCCAGCCGTCTCTGGAACGTGTACTCCGTTTTGAGATCGAGCATCTGGATGAGATGGGCGATCTTTGCCGCAAATATCTGATTGTTGAACTTATGGGAAAATACAGCAATATTATTTTCTGCTCAGACCAGGATCAGATTATCGACAGCATTAAACACATATCTGCTCAGATCAGTTCCGTCCGTGAGGTACTCCCGGGGCGCCCGTATTTCATTCCTGAAACTCAGGAAAAGGAAAATCCTCTGACAGTTTCAGAGGAAACATTTATCAGATCAGTCAGTGCCAAAGCAGCAAAACTATCCAAGGCACTTTACACTTCTCTCACTGGATTAAGTCCTGTTGCAGCAGAGGAGATCTGTCACGAAGCATCCCTAGATTCCGACCGTCCGGCCGGAACTTTTGAGCAGGATGAACTCATTCATCTGTACCGGACTCTGAACCGTTATCTGGAACCTCTGGCTTCCGGTAATTACATGCCCTGTGTTTATTACGATGGAAAAAATCCGATTGAGTTTTCCTGTCTGCCGCTGACCCTTTATGACCACTGCCGAAAAGAATCCTATCCTTTGGTTTCCGGCATGCTGGAACACTATTATGCTGAAAAAAATACGCTGACCCGTATCCGACAGAAGTCCACGGATCTGCGCCGTATCGTACAGACTGCTCTGGAACGAAATGTCAAAAAATATGATCTCCAGACAAAGCAGCTAAAAGACACCGAAAAACGTGAAAAATACCGGATTTACGGGGAACTGATCAACACCTATGGATATGATGTTGCCCCCGGAAGTAAAAGTTTCATGGCATTGAATTACTACACCGGTGAAGAAATCACCATTCCACTGGATCCGCAGATTCCGGTACAGGAAAATGCCACTAAATATTTCGACAAATATGGCAAGCTGAAACGTACCTGTGAAGCCGTCACCAAACTTCTGGAAGAGACCGGCGCAGAGATTCAACATCTCCGCTCCATCCAGACTGCTCTGGATATCGCCCTGCAGGAAGAAGATTTAACCCAGATTCGGGAGGAACTGATCCAGTCCGGTTATATTCACAAACGTCCCGCCGGACACAAGAAAGCAAAAATCACATCCAAGCCCTTCCACTATGTATCTTCTGATGGATTCGACATATATGTAGGTAAAAACAACCTGCAGAACGATGAACTGACCTTTCAGTTTGCGAAAGGCAACGACTGGTGGTTCCATGCAAAAGGAGCTCCCGGTTCTCACGTCATTGTTCAGTCCAGCGGAAAGGAACTGCCGGATCGCACTTTCGAAGAAGCCGCACGTCTGGCTGCCTACTATTCCAGCAACCGGAATGCAGAAAAAATAGAAATTGATTATGTAGAGAAAAAACAAGTCAAAAAACCCAACGGTTCCAAACCGGGATTTGTAGTCTACTACACCAATTATTCCATGATGATTGATTCTGATATTTCAGGGATTCAGCAGATCAGCTGACATATTCTCAAAGAAAAAGAAGCCGTAGCTGTCGAATAAATTTTCATTTATTCGACAGCTGCGGCTGTTTTACTAATTGATGTTCAAAACGATCATGGTGTTATCTGTCTGAATCTCCTGACTGATTCCTTCTGTCACATACAGGATTCCATCCTTATCTTCCAGTATCATATCAAAAGCATCCGCGTGGGTCCGCCAATATTCTGCTGCTTTTTCTTCCCCCATCAGATACAGAGAAGTAGACAGCGCATCTGCCAGCATTCCATTTTCAGAGATGATGGACACAGACACAAGTCCACTGTCTGCCGGATAACCGGTTTTCGGGTTTAAAATATGAATATAGGTATTTCCATCTTCTTCAAAATACCTTTCATACCCGCCAGAAGTAATGACCGCTTTATTTTCCACCGGCAGTGCGGCCAGTAAGGATCCCTGCTGCCCATCCGGATTCTGGATTCCAATGTTCCAGTCTTTCCCATCCGGTCTGGTTCCCAGCGTCTGTACATTTCCTCCCAAAGACACCATACCGGAAGTGATCCCATATTCACGATAGATCTCCATAATCCGCGCTGAGGTATATCCCTTTGCAATACCGCCCAGATCCATCTGCTGACCAGTACCAAGCGTCACCTGATCCCCCTCTATCACAATCTGAGATGCGTCTACTTTCGTTAAAGCTTTCTGGAGCTCTGATTCAGTGGGCACATGATATTCCTGTGTTGGGAATCCCCACAGCTGCATGAGTGGATAGATGGTCACATCAAAAAGTCCATCCGTCTCCCTGTAAATCTCCATTGCCTCTGTAAGGATCGTTTTTGTATCATCAGAAAGCGTTCCGCTTCCCTTGGTATTGATTGCAGACACCTCGCTGTCCGGATTACCGGTAGATAACAGCTCATCCAACCGCTGTACTTCCTTCACGGCCGCATCTACTGCCTGCTCACTGTTCTTTCCATAAGCAGTGAAAGACATCACCGTATCCATAGCAAACAGCTGCCTGGTGCATTCTTTATTAACTGTTTCATTCCGATACTGAAGGATACAGCCGGCAATCATGCCGGCTGTTATAATCCCAAGTCCGAATAATATCGGTTTCCGATTCATAATTTACTGTCTGACAATATTCTTTGCCGGGCATTTCTCTGCGCATTTACCGCAGCCCACGCATTTATCATAATCGATATATGCCAGATTTCCTTCCACGTGAATTGCATCATGCTCGCACTGTTTTACACAGGCACCGCATCCGAGACATCCTGCAGAACATACCTTTTTCACTGCAGGTCCTCTGTCTTTGTTGGAACACTGAACCACAAATGCACGGTCTGCGCGAACAACTTCGATGAGTCCCTTCGGACAGGCCTTTGCACACATACCACAGCCTACACATTTGGAAGTATCTACCTTTGCCACACCGTTTACTACATGAATGGCATCATAGGTACAGGCTTTCACACAGGAACCATAACCCAGACATCCAAAAGTACAGGATCCGGTATTCAGGCCTGCCAAAGCAGCTGCACGGCAGTCTTCGATTCCTACGTAATTACATTTTGCAGAGGTATGATCACAATCTCCGGAACATTTTACCTGTGCGGTCTTTTTCTGGGCTGCTTCTGCCTCCACACCCATGATCGCACCGATCTTGTCTACCACATCTGCGGAGCTGACCGGGCAGGCATTGACCGGCGCTTCTCCTGCTGCAATGGCTGCTGCCACTGCATCGCAGCCTGCATAACCGCAGGCACCACAGTTATTTCCCGGGAGACACTCTCTGACTGCAATGGCTTTCTCGTCCACTGCCACATAAAATTTCTTTCCTGCAGCTACCAGTGCAATTCCGATGACAAGACCGATCACACCGATAACTACGGTCGTAATGATAATTTCCTGCATATTCTTCTCCCCCTGTTACAGACCGGCAAAGCCCATGAATGCAATCGACATCAGTGCTGCACACAGAAGCACGATCGGAGCCCCGCGAAACGGTGCCGGAATTGCTTCCTCATCCAGTCTGCCTCTGATACCTGCCAGAAGTACGATGGCAATCGTGTAACCAAGTGCTGTACCAAATCCGCACAGAACACTCTCAAGCAGGTTGTAACCATTCTGTACATTGGTCAGTGCCACACCGAGAACTGCACAGTTGGTAGTAATCAGCGGAAGATAAATTCCCAGTGCCTCATAGATCGCACGGGAGGTCTTCTTTAAGAACATTTCTACTAACTGTACCAGCGCTGCGATGACCAGAATAAACACGATAGTCTTCAGATAGTCAAGATTCAGCGGAGTCAGTACATAATCATACAGAAGGCTTGCCACTGCTGAAGCAATGGTAATAACAAAGATTACTGCGCCTCCCAGACTGGCTGATGTTTTGATCTGCCGGGATACACCCAAGAATGAGCAGATTCCAAGGAACTGGCTAAGCACTACATTGCTGACCAAAGCACTGCTCACCACAATCATAATCAAGGATGTCATGCTTTTTCCTCCTTCTTATCCGTGCAGGACTGAGAGCAGGCAGCACAGCAGCCGTCACAGCCTTCCACCACTTTATTGGCGCGGGTCTTCATACCTACCGCATTCATAATTGCAACAAGGAATGCCAATACCAGAAATGCGCCCGGAGCTTTTACAAAAATACCCACCGGATTATACATTTCCGGAGTCACCTGCATACCGAACAAAGTTCCTGCTCCTACAAGTTCTCTGACCATACCGATCAGAAGCAGGGCAATGGTGAATCCCAGGCCCATGCCGACACCGTCCATAACTGACAGGAATGGCGGGTTCTTGGATGCATATGCCTCTGCACGTCCAAGGATGATACAGTTTACAACGATCAGCGGAATATAAATTCCCAGAGCGCTGTAGATGGATGGGGTATAAGCTTCCATCAGAAGCTCTACCACTGTTACCAGAGATGCCACGATTACGATATATGCCGGAAGACGTACATCATCCGGAACGATCTTACGAACCAGCGAAATGATCAGGTTGGATACGATCAGTACCGCCATCGTGGAAAGTCCCATACCGATACCATTGGAAGCCGACGTGGTAACTGCCAATGTCGGACACATACCAAGCATCAGTACAAAGGACGGATTTTCTTTTACAACACCATTATAGATACGTTCTACCCACGGTTTCATATTCCAGACCTCCTACTTCACATTTGCTGCATAAAAATCCAATGCAGCATTAACTGCGTTAACAATAGCTCCTGAAGAGGTGGATGCACCGGAAACAGAGTTGATATCCGACTCAGATGTGGAATCTCCTGCCTTGTTCAGTGTAAACTGATCGGTCTGTACGCCATTAAACTGATCCTTGAAATCCGGTTCAGCACAAAGCATACCCATTCCGGCGGTCTCGTTCAGTTCTGTGAAGGAGATGCCATTGACCGTTCCATCTGCAGAAATTCCAACAGAGATCGTGATGTTTCCTGCATATCCGTCGCCGCTGGTCACACTGAATACATACCCCGCGGTATTGCCGGATGCATCTTTTCCTACGATGATATCATTAATATATACATTTCCATAAGAAGTACCATAGACTTCTCCGCCAAGTGCTTCCACTGCTGCGCTTAATGTATCGTCATGCTCGAAAGTCTCTGCCTCCGGACATACTTCCTGATAAGAAGCTGCGCTCGCTGCAAGCCGCTGCTCTGCGATAGTATCTGCAGTCATCTCATGCACACCACTTAAGCAGACACCTGCAATCAGGGTGATCACACAAAGAATGACTGCTGCCTTCGGGATCGGGAAACTCTTCTCTCCCTCTTCTTTCTGTTTTCTGCAGCCATAGGGAACCGGTACAGAGATCTCATCGATCAGAGGAGTCACCATATTGCCAATGACAACTGCATAGCTGACAGAGTCTGCAGAGCTTCCGAAAATCCGGAACACACCGCTCAGAACACCAATCAGAATACCATAAAGTAACTGACCGGTAGAGGTAACCGGACTTGTGACCGGATCGGTTGCCATGAAGAATGCTGCCATCATGATTCCTCCGCCTGCCAGATGTGCCAGAAGAAAATTCGGATTGAATCCCTGTCCGCCGAACAGTGCAATAAATGCAGTAAAGCTTACTAAGATTGCTGCCGGAATTTCAAAAGTAATTCCGCCCATTGCCAACAGAATGATGCCTCCAATGAACAATGCAATGGTAGAGTTACCAATGACACCACTGGTATTTCCAATAAACATCTGTATTACATTGACCGCCTCACCTGATGCCATCTGAGCCAGCGGAGTTGCAGAACTGTATCCATCTACCGCATAGTTTGCAACGATACCGCTGAAAGAAATCAACAGGAAACAACGTCCAGCCAATGCCGGGTTCATAAAGTTATGTCCAAGTCCTCCAAACAGGTTCTTTGCAACAATAATTGCAAATACAGCGCCCAGGCACGGGATATAGAGCGGAACACTTGCCGGAATACACAGTGCAAGAAGAAGTCCTGTAACAATGGCGCTGCCATCCTTCAATGTATTTTCTCTATGTGCTATGTAATCAAACACAAATTCTGCCAGCACAGCTGAAATGATGGATGCTGCAATAACCAGCAATGCCTGCATTTTAAAATGCCAGATACCCATGACGGTTGCAGGCAGAAGACACAGGATTACATCATACATGACAACACCTGTCGTCAGCTTGCTCCTTACATGTGGGCTGGAAGAAACATTGTATAATTTACTCATCTTTTTCCTCCCCCTTTACTTTCTTTTAGCCGCCATGATCTCGGCTTTTGTCTGTTTGAACAGCTGCATCAGCGGCCGTTTCGCAGGACAGATAAATGTACAGGAACCGCAGGCAATACATTCCAGACCATACAGTTTCTTCTCATAGCGTTCATAATCTTTTCTCTCGGCTGCTGCTGCCATCATCTGCGGTACCAGGCCAATCGGACAGACCTGACCACAGCGTCCGCAGCGCAAACATGCGGTCTGCTGTTTCTCTGCCTCTGCCACCGGATCTTTTTTCAGAACCGTCAGGGCATTATTGTTCTTATTAACTGCTGCGGAAAGCCACGGCATTGCAAATCCCATCATCGGACCGCCGCACAGGATCTTCTCCGGCTCCTCGCCATCCTTGAATCCGCCTGCCGCTTCCAGCATTTCTTCATATGAGGTTCCGATCTTCACCATCAGGTTGCACGGTTTGTTGACGCCGTCACCGGACACTGTGAAGCCTCTCTCCATCAAAGGTTCTGATTTAGCAACTGCACGATAAATAGCACGGACAGTTGCCACATTGTCTACTACACATCCTACATCTGCAGGAAGCATTCCAAGTTTGATATGTTTTCCTGCTACCACATCCATAATGGCGCGCTCACCACCCTGCGGATACTTCACCTGTACCGGATGAACATGGACGTTGGTTTCGCCGGCGCATGCCTTCTGAACAGCTGCGATGGCTTCCGGTTTATTTTCCTCAATCAGCACAACTCCCTCTGCATTCGGGAAGAGCTGAAGCATGATCTTCAATCCAGCAACGATCTCATCTGCGTAAGTTCTCATGAGCTGATCATCGCAAGTAATATAGGGCTCACATTCTGCGCCATTGGCAATCACATATTTGATGGCTGCCGGATCCTTCGGTGCCAGCTTTACATGGGTCGGGAATCCTGCTCCGCCAAGTCCTACAATACCAGCTGCTTTGACTTTTGCCAGAA
Source organism: Hominiventricola sp. (assembly GCF_057604405.1). Lineage (NCBI taxonomy): Bacteria > Bacillati > Bacillota > Clostridia > Lachnospirales > Lachnospiraceae > Hominiventricola > Hominiventricola sp. The sequence goes on along the minus strand of NZ_DBLYVB010000002.1, from coordinate 77,845 downwards.
TCTCCTGGGTTGTCAGCGTAGCCGGATCAACTTCTACACCCACACCTTCGGTCAGCGTATACTCTCCATCATTGGTAACTACGATGGAAAGATCTGTCGTACCAAGTACATTTTCCCGTTTTTCAATTGCTTTTACGGTTCCTGAAACAGAACTGATAATGTTAGCCGATACAAAGCCATCCGCCTCTGCAATGATCTGGCCCGCCAGCACACTGTCTCCTTTTTGAACCAGTGGTTTTGCCGGTTTTCCAATATGCTGATTCAGATGAAAAACCAACTCTCCTTTCGGAAGCCAGGTCTGAAACGGAATATCACGTGCAAATTCTTTTCCGTCATACGGATGCACGCCGCCATGAAATGTTTTCTTATACATATGGCCTTTTCCTCCTTCTCTATCTCCACAGTTGTGATGCAGCAGACTGCCCCATCACAACTATAAAGTATGCACTGCTTAATACTCCTTATTTTACTGCAGCCGGTGCAGCAGCCGACTGTCAACTATCAGCTTCTAATAAAAAATGCTGTATCACTTTGTCAAAATTTAGACAAATGATACAGCACCAATTGCACCTCTGTTTTCTTTTTTCAACTTGTTGTCTAGCCTTCTTATATCCCTCATCAGTCAATATCTCCTATTAGAAACCTTAATTCATTCTAACACGAATTTCTGTTTATGAAAAGTTTTTTCTTCGTTTATTGTTTAACAATTGCATTCCCGTTTCTGTTATGTTAAAATATAATAGTTGAGTTTCATTTTGGAGACGTATCGAAGTGGCCATAACGAGCTTGACTCGAAATCAAGTTGTCGGGTAACCGGCACGTGGGTTCGAATCCCACCGTCTCCGCTAAAAGGCTTTCCCATTGGGGAAAGCCTTTTTCACATTAATGCCAGTCTTTCATAATCTCCAGGATTTCTTCTTCGTAATCTCCTGTCAATTCCTCCTGCTTGCCGCCATGACGGAGATTATTTTCCACGCCCCAGATATCATCATGGAATTCCCAGATATGATAAGGCACGCCGCGGTAATCAAAATCAATGCTGCCGCAGCCATCTTCCTCTGTATATTTGTAGTCCCAGCCGCGATCTTCCAGAAATGCGCGGACTTTTGCCAGTCTCTTTCTATTTTCCATCGTGTTCTTCTTTCTCTTTAGCGGAATGCCAGAAGCATGTCCACATCTTTTCTCTTCGGTGCTGCAGGTTCGTCTGCCGGATAACCAACAGGAATCAATGCGCCAACCCGGATACCTTCCGGCAGCTCCAGAAATGCTGCCACCCTCTTTTCATCATAGATTCCCATAATACAGGTACCTAATCCTTTTTCCCATGCTGCCAGACAGAATGCCTCTGCTGCCACACCTGCATCAAAACACTCCCATGCCTCTCCTCTGGTGGTGGTAAAGGAGCCATCCCGCTCGTAGCCGGAACGTCCGGAAATATAAGTAAGTGCAATCAATGCCGGAGCCTGGCTGATAATATCTCCATTATGAGCAGATCCTTCCGTGCAGTGATCTGCAATCTGCTGCTTTAACACTGGATCTTCCACACAGATATAACGGACCGTCTGGGTATTTTTCCAGCTGGGTGCAAATCTGGCAGTATCCACGATCTCCTCAATCAGTTCGTGCGGAATGCTGTCCTCTTTATATTTTCGAATGCTTCTTCTGTTTTTGATGCATGTGATTGCTTCCATCGCAAATCCTCCTCGCTTTTCATCCTGTTTTCTATTATAATGGGTTCCCTTCCTACTTGCAACTACGGTATTTACACTATATAATACCTTCCAGAAAGGAATTTTCATTATGAATAAACGAAATTACCAGCGTGAACTGGACGATCTGATAAAAGAAATCGAAACAGAAGGTCAAGTTCCCACGCTTCTTCTTCACTCCTGCTGTGCACCTTGCAGCAGCTATGTGCTGGAATATCTGTCCCAGTATTTTAAAATCACAGTTCTGTACTACAACCCGAACATTTATCCGGAAAGCGAGTACCGCTACCGTGCTGAGGAGCAGAAGCGTTTCATCAGTCTTCTTCCTGTAAAGCATCCCATTTCTTTTGTGGAAGGCGATTATATTCCAAAGGATTTCTACCAGACGGTAAAAGGTCTGGAGCACATCCGTGAAGGCGGTGAACGCTGTTTTGCCTGCTATCGGCTGCGGCTTACGGAAGCTGCCAACGCAGCAAAGGAACTGGGGCTTGACTATTTTGCAACTACCCTCACCATCAGTCCCTTAAAAAATGCCCCCAAACTAAATGAAATCGGTGAAGAACTGGCAGACACCTATCATGTCCGCTGGCTCCCCAGCGATTTCAAAAAGAAAAACGGTTATAAACGTTCCACCGAATTATCCCACGAGTATGGCATGTACCGGCAGGACTATTGTGGATGCGTCTTTTCCTATCGTGAACGTCACCCGGAGGCCGTTGCAACCAGCGACGACGCTCCGTTAAATGCCTAACGGGTCGGTACAATCTCCAACCAGTAACCATCCGGATCCTGGATGAAATAAATGCCCATGGAAGGGTTTTCAAAGCAGATACATCCCATCTCTTTGTGCTTTTCATGGGCTGCTTCATAATCATCCACGCGGAATGCCAGATGGAATTCACAGTCTCCCAGATTATATGGACGATCCATTTCTTTCAACCATGCTGTTCTTCTCATCTTTTCCATTTTGCATAATTTTTCATATCTTCTGGCAGTTCCGCGGTCAGTTTCATCTGTTCTCCCGTCACCGGATGGGTAAATTCAAGGCTCCGGGAATGCAGAAGCGGCCGTTCTGCCGAACAATCCTCCGGTGCATAGAGATAGTCACCTGCCAGTGGATGTCCGATGGCTTTCATGTGTACCCGGATCTGATGAGTACGTCCGGTCTCCAGCTGAAGACGCAGCATAGTATAGCTTCCATTGCCCGGTACTTCGCAGACAGCCACCGGTTCATAATGGGTTCTCGCCTGCTCTCCATGCTCTTGATCAATACATCGTTCAATCACAGAATCCGATACTCGCCCAATGGGAAGGTCCACCGTCCCCGGTTCCCGGATTTCACCAGACGCCACTGCCAGATAGGTTCTTTTAATCTTCCTTTCCTTCATGGCACTGTAAAGAACCGCGGCGCTGAACATATTTTTCGCAATAATCAGAAGCCCTGTGGTTCCTGCATCCAGCCGATTTACGCAACGGAACGGAAAATATTCACCCTTTTCCCGGCACCGCCACATAATGCCGTTAGCCAGGGTATTTTCATAATGGTTGATGGATGGGTGGACCGGCAGTCCCGCAGGTTTGTCAATCACCAGCAGATCTTCGTCTTCGTATACCACAGAAAAAGGCAGGCAGACAGGGACAATCCCCTCACTGCCTGCCTCTTCCGTCAGTCGAAGTTTTATCTGGTCACCTGATCGCACCGGCTCCTTTGCAAAAGGACGTTCTCCATTTTTGAAGAGTCCTTTTGTATTTTTCAGATGAGCAAGCACCTGCCGGGAACAGCCTTTGTCACGAAGCCACTCCAGAAGGCTGACGCCTGCTTCTTCCTCCGTTACCGTATAGGTCAGTGTCCGTATCATCTTAATCTACAAGCACTTTCTCGATCTCTGCAATGTACATCGTATGATAATCCTTGTTCGGATACCATTTCTCGTCGCAGCTCTTATCAATAAAGCAAGCCGGATCATAGGGCTGTGCATACAGTTTTCTGCACACCAATACCGTATTGGCTTCCTCAAAATACGGCGTTCCGTTCTCATGTGCCACATGCAGACCTGATTTTGCAATCTTGTCCTCATCGCGGCCGGAAACAGTTCCAAAATAATTCAGAGTCTTTCTGTAATCCTCTCCCAGCACAGATAATGAGAAATGATCTCCAGCGTCAATGAATTCCTTCGTATAACGCTGCGGGCGGATAAATACGTAAGCAACCGGCTTGCCCCACATAATGCCAACGCCTCCCCAGGAAGCAGTCATGGTATTGGTTTTGCCTTCTTTTTCTGCTGTGACCAGGAGCCACTCTTTTCCAATCATCTGAAATGGGTTTTTCTGAAGTTCTTCCGGTTTGATCTCTTTCATGCCAATTCTCCTCTCATTTAGCGGATACGATCGGGAAAGCCAACCTTGCGCTGTACTTTACGCAGAGTCTTGTTTGCCACATATCCTGCTTTTTCTGCATTATTTTTAATAATACTGTCGATATAACCTTTATCTTTGGAAAGCTCTGCATAGCGTTCCTGCAGCGGTTTCAGCACGCTGACCACGGACTCTCCTACCGCCAGTTTAAAATCGCCATAGCCTTTTCCGTCAAATTCTTTCACTACCTCTTCCGGTGTCTTGCCGGTGCAGGCTCCGTAAATATCAATCAGGTTTTTGATTCCAGGCTGTTCGTCGCGATAGAGAATCTGTGCCTCGGAATCCGTCACGGCACGTTTACATTTTCGAATAATGGTATCCGGGTCATCCATCAGATAAATGGACGCATTGGGGTTTTCATCAGACTTGGACATTTTCTTTGTCGGATCCTGAAGGCTCATGATCTTAGCTCCCACTTTACCGATGTATGCCTCCGGAATGGTAAATACATCTCCGTATACACCATTAAAACGCTGTGCAATATCTCTGGTCAGCTCCAGATGCTGCATCTGGTCAATTCCTACCGGAACCACATCTGCCTGATACAAAAGAATATCTGCCGCCATCAGCACAGGATAGGTAAAAAGTCCGGCATTAATATTGTCTGCATGCTTTGCCGCCTTATCCTTGAACTGGGTCATACGGTTCAGTTCACCCATATAGGTAAAGCAGTTAAGAATCCACGCCAACTCTGCATGTCCGGAAACATGGGACTGATAGTAGAGACAGTTTTTCTCCGGATCCAGTCCTGCCGCAATGTAAATCATCAGCAGATTTCTCGCTCTCTGACGAAGAGTTGCCGGATCCTGGCGAACCGTAATAGAGTGCATATCAACCACGCTGTAAAAGCACTCATACTCGTCACACAGAGTCACCCAGTTCTTCATGGCTCCCAGGTAATTGCCAAGAGTCAGGTTTCCCGTAGCCTGCATTCCGCTGAACAATACTTTTTTTTCATTTATCATAACCTTTGATCTCCTTGTTTTCATATACTCAATAAGTGGCATGCAATCTGAAAATACACGATCAGGCTGCAGGCATCCACAATAGTGGAAATAAGGGGTGCCGCCATAATGGCAGGATCCAGATGCAGAAGTTGAGCCAGGATCGGCAGAGTACAGCCAATAGTCTTTGCCAGAATGATAGTCAGCATCAGGCTCACCACAACCGTCACACACACCAGTGTCTCTCCCGGATACTGGAGCATCAGGCGAACAAAATTGAGTCCCGCCAGGATGATGCCCACTACTACCGCTACCCGGATTTCCTTCCAGATTACCTTCAGAATATCCATGGGTTTCACATCTCCAATGGTCATAGCACGGATAATAGTCGTACTGGACTGGCTTCCTGCATTTCCTCCGGTTCCTGTCAGCATGGGTACAAAGCTTACCAGCAATGGCAGAGCTGCAAAAGCTGCTTCATAGTAAGTCAGAATGCTGCCTGTAATCATCGAACTTAACATGAGTACTGTCAGCCAGACAATCCTGTTTTTCGCCAATTCAAAGATTCCCGTCTTCAGATAAGGCTTATCGCTGGGAAGCATCGCTGCCATCTTCTCAATATCCTCAGTGGCCTCTTCTTCCATGACATCCACAATATCATCAACCGTAACAATTCCTACCAGACGATCCTCGTGGTCTACCACCGGGAGACAAATAAGATCATATTTATTAAAAAGTTCCACTACCTCTTCCTGATCTTCCGTCGTCACTGTCTTGATGATATTTTCATCCATAATATCCTGGATCTTGGTCTCATAGGGATTCATGAGCAGATCCTTGATCGTAACAACACCTTCCAGTCTTCGCTGGCCGTCTGTCACAAAGCAGGTATAAATGGTCTCCTTATCAACACCATGAGCGCGAATATAGGCAAATGCCTGCTCTACATTCATGTATTTTTTTAAACCGATGTATTCTGCCGTCATAATGCTTCCGGCACTGTTCTCCGGATATTGCAGAAACTGATTGATCAGTTTTCTCGTCTCCGGAGTTGCTGCCCGCATCACTCTCTTTACCACCGTTGCCGGCAATTCTTCCAACATGTCAACAGCATCATCCACGAACAGATCTTCCACAATCTTACTAACTTCCGCATCATTAATACTGTTAATGATATGTTCCTGTACATCCGGTTCCAGAAATGCAAACACATCCGCTGCCTGATCTTTAGGCAGCATACGGAAAATGAGCATTCCCTGATTGCGATCCAGTTCTTCCATGAATTCTGCAATATCCGCTTCATTCATCTCCGCCAGACGAGAACGCAGCAAGCGGTATTTGTGTTCCTCCACAAATTGAAATAATTCATCCAGATTATATTGATCCATCAGCTGCGCCCTCCTTGTGCCTTTGCACGATATTTCAATTTTATCTTTCTTCCTTGCCTTTGTCAACAAACTTTGCTATGATGAGAGAAACTACAAGGAGGCCGTAATTATGGAAAAAATTGCAAGCTTTACTATAGACCATATCCGCCTAATTCCGGGTGTCTATGTATCGCGTAAAGACTCTGTCGGTGACTCTGTCATCACTACTTTTGACCTGCGTATGACCAGTCCCAATGATGAACCGGTCATGAATACCGCAGAGGTGCATACCATTGAGCATCTGGGTGCAACCTTTTTAAGAAATCATCCGCTCTATGGTTCCAAGACCATTTACTTTGGACCCATGGGATGCCGGACCGGATTCTATCTTCTGCTGGCCGGTGACTATGAATCCAGTGACATTGTAAATCTGATGATTGAAATGTATGAATTTATCCGTGATTTTGAGGGAGACGTGCCCGGAGCCAGTCCGAAAGACTGTGGCAATTATCTGGACATGAACCTGCCCATGGCAAAATATCTTGCCAGAAAATATCTGGACGAGGTGCTCTACGACATTTCCCAGGAACGTCTGGTATATCCAGATTAAATTCAATTTTACTCAGCAAAAAACCCAGAGACAGAATGCCGTCTCTGGGTTTTCTTATTTCTTATTAGTCAAATCTTACAGCCAAGCTTTTACTTTCTCGTAAATACTCTTTGCGTCCAGACCATATTTCTCGATCAGGACTTTTGCCGGACCAGATTCTCCGAACTGATCCATCATACCGATGCGAAGCATCTTGGTCGGTGCCTCCTCAGCCAGAACTTCTGCAACTGCTCCACCAAGTCCTCCAATGATGGAGTGCTCCTCAACAGTTACAACCTTTCCGGTCTTCTTTGCTGATGCTACTACCAGCTCTCTGTCGATCGGTTTGATGGTATGGATGTCAATTACCTCTGCGGAGATTCCGTCTGCCTCAAGAAGCTTTGCAGCTTCAAGGCTCTCGTTTACCTCAAGTCCGGTAGCAATGATGGTTACATCTTTACCTTCCTTCATGGTAATTCCTTTTCCAATCTCAAACTTGTAAGTTGCCTCGTCGTTGATTACCGGAACAGCCAGACGGCCAAATCTTAAATAAACCGGTCCTTCGTACTCAGCTGCTGCTTTTACTGCAGCTCTTGCTTCTACATCGTCAGCCGGGCAGATGATAGTCATTCCCGGGATCGTACGCATGATAGCAATATCCTCATTACACTGATGGGTAGCTCCGTCCTCACCTACAGAGATTCCTGCATGAGTAGCTCCGATCTTTACATTCAGATGCGGATATCCGATAGAGTTACGAACCTGCTCAAATGCTCTTCCTGCTGCGAACATTGCGAAAGAAGAAGCGAAAACAACTTTTCCGCAAGTAGCAAGTCCTGCTGCTACTCCCATCATATTTCCCTCTGCGATACCACAGTCAATGTGACGCTCCGGGAATGCTTTTTTAAATATAGCAGTCTTGGTAGCTCCTGCAAGGTCTGCATCAAGTACAACCACATTCGGATTCTGTGCGCCAAGCTCTGCCAGAGCGTTACCGTAGCTTTCTCTTGTTGCGATCTTCTTTACTTCTGACATAATGCTTCACCTACTTTCTCCAAATCTGCCATTGCTACTGCATACTGCTCATCGTTCGGAGCAGTTCCGTGCCAAGATGCCTGGTTCTCCATGAAGGATACGCCCTTACCTTTTACAGTTTTTGCAATAATAGCGGTCGGCTGTCCTTTTACAGTCTTCGCTTCCTCAAAAGCAGCTCTTAACTGATCCATATCATTTCCGTCTGCAACATTGATTACATGGAAATTAAATGCCTCGAATTTTTTGTCGATCGGATACGGAGAGTTTACATCTTCGATTTTTCCATCGATCTGAAGACCATTGTTATCAACGATCACTACCAGGTTGTCCAGGTGACGATGTCCAGCCAACATGGAAGCCTCCCATACCTGGCCTTCCTGAATCTCGCCATCACCCAGTAAGGTGTATACACGATAGGATTTGTTATCCAGTTTTCCGGCGATTGCCATACCTACTGCTGCGGAGATTCCCTGTCCCAGAGATCCTGAAGACATATCAATGCCCGGAAGATCCTGCATGCACGGATGTCCCTGAAGGCGGCTGTCTACATGACGAAGGGTAAGCAGCTCTTCAACCGGGAAGTATCCTCTCTGTGCCATTGCACTGTAATATCCAGGAGCCGTATGTCCTTTGGAAAGTACGAAACGGTCTCTGTCCGGATCAGTCGGATTCTTCGGATCAATGTTCATCTCCTCAAAATAGAGATATGTAAAAATGTCTGCTGCAGATAAAGATCCGCCCGGATGTCCTGCTTTTGCGCTGTGCACTGCAGTTACGATTCCTTTGCGGACTTCATTTGCAATTTTTTTCAGTTCTAGAGTCTGCATAGTTATCTCCTTTTCTGCTCATAATAATTCAGTTACTATACTACCATATTTTCCGCTTTTTTCAAGTCTTTCTTTTTGAGAACAACAAAAGGAAGCCCCCTTTCGGGTGCTTCCTCCTGCTCATAGCTATAAAAGGATTCTATCCAGATCATCAGGAACAATCAGATTACCATGATAATACTGCTGTCCCTCTTCCGTATACAGTTTTCTTCTGTCCGCAAGATTTTTATCTTCCGTATGATACAGAATCAGATTTTTTGCTCTTAATTCTTCCGCATGCTCACAGGCTTCTTTTACTGTCGTATGATGTTTCTCATAAGGCTTATAAATGTCTCTGTCTCTGTACAGGCAGAACGCCTCATGGAGAAGCCAGTCCGCATCGACTGCATATTCGTGCTCATGCTCCTGATAAGGTTCATCACCGAGGAAGGTGAATTTCTTTCCGTTCATCAGCCGCATAGTAAAGCCGAACTGTTTTGCTTTTGTAGAATGAATATCAAAAAAGGTGAGCTCGTAACCCATGACTTTTCTGACTTCCTGGTCTTCTACCGGATTGATGAAGATTCTCTCTCCGATCATCTTGAAAAATTTGTCCTGTACCGTCAGTTTAGTGATCGTCAGAATAATATCTTTCAGATCGGCATGGCAGTAAATATTGAGATTTCCTTCATACTGGCCTTTTTTCATTTTCGTGGCAATCATGCGGATCAGCCAGATCAGACCAAGCAGATGATCTGTGTGTTCATGGCTCATAAAAATTTCGTGAATGGACTCCATTGGAATATTGGCTTTTTCCAGCTGGGTCATAATTCCATTTCCACCGCCTGTATCTACCAGAAAATACTCTTCGCCGCGTTTGATGGCAAAACAGGTATTAAAGCATCTGGTAACTGTCGCATTACCGGTTCCAAGCAGGATTAATGTTTCTTCTTTCATCTGTATCTTTCCTCGTTTATCGTTATTACTGTTCACTCGTGCCTCGTTCCAGTAACGATTTCGCAGGCTCATTGGAAGTTTTGCTTCGCAAAAAGAGCCTGCTCACTCCTGAATCAAGTTCTTACGCAGCCTGACAGCAAGTGTCCGGCTGCTGTGTGAACTGTAATCTATCGTTTTATTTTACGGCCGCCACCAGACGGATAATCTGTTCGGTTGTACGGATCATATTCTGCTTTGCCGTTTCAGGCTCCATGGCCTCATCCAGCGTCACCACCTTACGCAGAATCGGGAAATAAGCATCAATGCCGTTTTCATTGCAGGCTTCTGCTCCTTCCACTACCGCACCGGCCAGCGCGATGACTTTCGCACCGCATTTTTTGGCGAGCCGTGCAATTCCCACCGGGGCTTTTCCCATAGCCGTCTGATGATCCAGTCTGCCCTCTCCGGTAAATACCAGATCAGCGCCTTCCATGGCTTTTTCCATGCCGACTGCATCCAGTACCAGTTCAATACCCGGCAGCAGTTCTGCTCCGAGGAAGCTCAAAAAGGCAAATCCAAGACCTCCGGCTGCTCCTGCACCTTCCATGAGGGCACAGTCCGTACCCATGCTTTTTTTAGTCACTTCTGCATAGGAACCCATTGCTTCATCAAGGCCTTCCCGCATCTCTTCTGTTACACCTTTCTGGGGACCATAGATGTAGGTGGCGCCGTTTTCTCCACAAAGCGGATTGGTGACATCGCAGGCAACCCGGAAATGACATTCTTTCAGTTCCGGCAGCACATTTGCCGTACGGATCTCTACTACTTTACCCAGTGCATCCGCGCCGATGCCGGCAGGCTCTCCGTCCTCATCCAGAAATTCATATCCAAGAGCAGTCAGCATACCGATACCGCCATCATTGGTAGCACTTCCGCCAATACCGATAATGAATTTACGGCATCCGCGTTCAATGGCATCTTTGATCATCTCACCGACACCATAGGTGGTAGCTTCCAGCGGCCGTTTGTCTTTGCCCACCAGAATAATTCCTGCAGCGGCAGCCATCTCCATGATGGCTGTCCCTGTTTTCTGAATCATTCCATAAGCCGCAGTGACCGGAGTCTCCAGCGGTCCATGAACCTGAACCTTCACCAGATCTCCACCCATGCCTTCTACCAGTGCCTCCGTTGTGCCTTCTCCACCGTCCGCAAGCGGTTTCACCGTTACTTCCGTATCCGGCAGCACATTCAGGATGCCCTGCTCAATGGCACGTCCTGCTTCCATAGAGCTCAAGCTTCCCTTTAGGGAATCAATTGCAATTACTACTTTCATTATTTGTTAACCACGTTTACCGGAGCTCCGTCCAGTACAGATTTGATATTTTCTGCGGTGGTGTTCATGATACGTTTTCTCGCATCCTGAGTAGCCCAGGAAATATGCGGGGTAATGATGCAGTTCTTCGCTTTCAGCAGTACATTGTCTGCTTTGATCGGTTCTGTAGATACAACGTCAACTGCTGCGGCGGATACTTTTCCGCTCTCCAGTGCCTCATACAGATCCTGCTCAACTACCAGCGGACCACGGCTGTTGTTGATGATAACAACGCCATCTTTCATCTTAGCGATGTTGTCTTTATTAATGATTCCCTCGGTAGACGGGAACAGCGGGCAGTGCAGGAAAATGAAATCAGATTTTGCAAGCAGCTCATCCAGCTCTACATACTCTGCAACAGCTTTTCCAGCCTCGCTCTGAAATGCATCGTAAGCGATGACATTTACGTTCATTGCTTTCAGAATTTTAGCGGTATTTACACCGATCCGGCCAAGGCCAATGATACCTGCGGTTTTTCCGGATACCTCGATCATCGGATAATGCCAGTAGCACCAGTCAACATTGCTTGCCCACTCGCCGTTGTGTACGGAATCGTTGTGATGTCCGATGTGAGAGCAAACCTCCATCAGAAGAGATACAGCAAACTGACTTACGTTATCAGTTCCATATACCGGTACATTCTGAACCGGAATTCCTTTGGATTTTGCATACTCATAATCTACTACGTTGTAACCGGTTGCCAGAACTGCGATGGTTTTGATGTTCGGGCATTTATCAATAGTCTCTTTGCTGATCGGGGTTTTGTTGATAACAACAACCTCTGCATCGCCGATACGTTCTGCGATAAGCGGAGACTCTACGTAGGAAGTTCTGTCATATACAGTAACCTCACCAAGTGCTTCCAGCGGTGCCCAGCTGATATCTCCAGGATTCTCGGTATAACCGTCAAGTACTACAATTTTCATGATTGTTTCTCTCCTTTTAAAATAATAAGATTCTCGGTGGTTTTTTGATGATCTTATTATAGTAAATTTTTCTCCTTATAGTAATGGTACTCTGTCTACTTTTTCAGAGAGAAACTTGTTACCGGTAACATATTATCTCTGTAAATGTTCCAGAAATATGTCATGGAACTGGCTTCCGCAGTGTTCCACTTCTTTTAATACCAGGTCAATAGATGCTTCCCTTTTGTACCAATTTTCCCGGCTGACGCCTTTGGTGACCGTAGGAATCATGAGAATCCGCGCCTCCGGGAAGCATACCTCATAGTATAGTTTTGCCCGTCTGGCATGGTATGCCTGACAACAGACCAGCGCCGTTTTCACAGAAAGTCCGGCTGCATCGGTCACTTTCCGGGAATAAATGGCATTCTCATAGGTAAAGGTTGCCTGATCTTCCTTCCAGATAGCTTCCTCCGAAACGCCTTCCTTCCGCAGAATCGCATGCAGATACTCCCACTCCGTCTCATAATTGCCCGGTCCGTCAAAATGACCTGTATTTTTTCCGAATCGCCCAGATGGCAGAATCATGGGTGCATACTGTTCTTTCCAAAGCTGTGCTGCACGGATGGCAAGCACGCCTTCCGAAGAACCCGGAATAAAAATGATGTCCGCTTTCTCCGGAGCATCTTCTGTAAAAACAAATTCGGTATAAGTATCTACAAAACTCATGCCTCTAGAATTCCGCTCTTTTGAATAGACTGAATCGCTTCTTCAATCACTTCCACCGGATGAACCAGCGCCATCCGCACGTAACCCTCTCCAAGATCTCCAAAGGCAGTTCCTGGCGTCACTATCACACCTGTCTGTTCCATCAGGTCTAACACGAATTTTTCACTACTGGTATAGTTTTCCGGAATAGGAGCCCATACAAACATGGTCCCCTGTCCATCCGGCACCTTCCAGCCAATCTTTGTAAGGCCACGGCATAATGCATAATTTCTCTCTTCATAAAGTCTGCACTGCTCTTTCACGCTGTCCTGGGGTCCTTTTAAAGCTGCCACTGCCGCTTTCTGGATCGGAAGGAAAATACCGTAATCAATCTGAGAACGAACCTTGCGGAACGCCTCGATGATTTCTTTATTTCCAATGGCAAAGGAAATCCGCATACCGGTCATGTTATAGGATTTGGAAAGGGAATAGAATTCAATTCCCACCTCCATGGCACCAGGATAAGACAGGAATGATTTTCCCTCTTTTCCGCCAAATACGATATCGGAGTAAGCATTGTCGTGAAGGATCATGACATTATATTTCTTGGCAAAGGCAATCGCCTTCTCATAAAATTCATCATCTGCCACAGAGCATACCGGATTAGCCGGATAGGAAATGATCATGAATTTTGCTTTTCTGGCCGTCTCTTCCGGGATATCGTCAAAATTAGGGATGAAATTATTTTCCTTATATAAAGGATAAGTCTCAATCTTTGCTCCCATAAGCTCCGGGCCAATTCCAAATACCGGGTATCCTGGATTTGGCACCAGCATCACATCACCCGGATCGCACATTACTAGGCCGATATGTGCCATTCCTTCCTGGGATCCGTACATACTCATGATCTGATTCTTCTCGATCTCTACGCCAAATCGATGATGATAGAAATCTTTTACCGCTTCTAACATCTCCGACCGGTCTGCCAGCGCGTATTTATAATTTTCCGGATCTTTGCAGGCTTCCTGCATCGCTTTCATAATATGTGCCGGCGGCTGAAAGTCCGGCGTTCCTACTGAAAAATTATAGACTTTGCGTCCTGCTTTCAGCAGCTCTTCTTTTTTTGTATTCAGTACAGAAAAAATGCCCTCTTCAATACTCTGGGCTCTGTTTGAAAATACCAGTTTCATCTTGTCACTCCTCCTTGAAGTCATCTTTTTATTTTAAAGGAATCCTCCGCAAAGTCAAGTACACCACTTGCAAATTTTTCATAGTTCTGATACATTGATAGAGTATATCTATACATGATAATTATGAAAGAAATGAGGGTTTACAAATGTCTAATACCTGTGATGAAACAAAATGCAACGGCGACTGCTCTTCCTGCGGCGGTGACGGCGTAACTGTAACTCTGACTTTGGATGATGACAGCACTGTAGAATGTGCCATCGTTGGAATCTTTGATGCCGGTGAGAAAGAATATATCGCCCTTCTTCCGTTGGATGAGAACGGTCAGAATGAGGACGGAGAAGTTTATCTGTACCGTTACACCAAGGATGCAGCAGGCAATCCAAAGCTTGACAACATCGAGACCGACGAAGAGTACGAGATCGCATCCGATGCGTTCGACGAGCTGTTGGATTCCATGGAGTACGATGAACTGGTAACCGAAGATCAGTTAAACTAATTTCCCCACAGTAAAAAAGATCATCCACCGCAAATATGGTGGATGATCTTTTTTATTACAGCTTCTATGCCAGCTGATATTTCTTTTTATAATTTTCATACTCTGCATGATATTCCGACTCCGGAAGCATGGTTTCCAGATCGTGAATTGTCAGAGACTTTTTATCCTTCTGGGACAGGTAGTTAGCAATTCTTAAACATCTTAGACTGATTCGTTCATAGCTGTTCAGAATATCCGTCAGTACCATCCCCACTTCCATAGAACATTTGTTCTTGATCAATCTGGACATATGACGCTCTTTCACCTTGCCGGACAGATCCAGCAGCAGGTGACGGCATGCATAGACATCCAGCATCGTCTCTCCTTTTTCATGGAACATCTCAATCGTCTTGTCAACCAGCTCGGTTTCCAGCTCCTGAAGCATGGAAAGCTCATCCAGCGCCATCTCCGAAAATGCATTTTCTTTGGCATCCAGTCCCCGGTAAGCAATCCCAATATTGCAGACCTGGTCACTGATGGTCTCAATATCACTGACCGTATAAAGAAGAACGGAAAGCTTCTGACTCTCTGCCTCATTGATTCCCTTGTGGGACAGAGCCAGAAGATAGTTGGAAATCTGGTTCTCATAGCCATCCACCAGTTCCTCGCTGTCCTTCATCTCAATAACCGTCTCCGGCTGATAATTTTTTATCAGCGTCTCAGACATTCCCAGAGATCTTCTCACCTCCTGAAACATGGTCAGAGCTGCTGTCTCACTGATCTCCAGTGCATACCCCGGTACTTCCAGAAAACGTTCGTCCAGAATGGTGAGTTTTCCGGAATTTTTGCTTTTCTCGTCGTCAGTAACCGGAATCACAACGTATGCCAGTTTTACCAGCATCTGGTTAAACGGAAGCAGGACCAGTGTTACCGTCACATTGAAGATGGTATGGATCATGGCTATTCCCACCGGTGCTGCATTTTCACCAAGGAACGCAAAATGCACAAACAGATTCAATGTATAGAAGACGGTCAGAAACAACACCGTACCAATCATATTGAACATCAGATGGATCGTTGCCGCACGTTTTGCATTTTTCTTTGCTCCGATGGCAGACAACATGGCAGTCACACAGGTACCGATATTCTGTCCCATGATAATCGGAAGTGCTGTGCTATAAGGAACTGCTCCAGTCATACACAGTGCCTGCAGGATACCAACAGAAGCACTGGAGCTCTGGATCACCGCAGTCAGCACGGCACCTGCAAGAACTCCCAGCACTGGGTTGGAGAAAATCAAAAGAATGTTGGTAAACTCCGGTACGTCTGCCAACGGTTTTACTGCACCGGACATAGTTTCCATACCATACATCAAAATAGTAAAGCCAATCAGGATATTTCCGATATCCTTTTTCTTCTCCCGTTTGGAAAACATGATCATGGCCATGCCGGTCACACCCAGTATCGGGGAGAAGGTGGATGGTTTTAACAGCTGCATAAAGAAACTGTCACTCTCGATTCCTGCCAGTGACAGGATCCAGGAAGTCACTGTCGTACCGATATTGGCACCCATAATGACACCGACTGCCCGGGAAAGTGTCATGATTCCACTGTTTACAAAACCAACTACCATAACTGTGGTAGCGGAAGAACTCTGAATCACGCCAGTGACCACAATACCAAGAAGCACTGCCTTGATCAGATTGGACGTCAGATTTTCCAGAATTTTCTCCAGCTTTCCACCGGATGCAGATTCCAGTCCCTGGCCCATCAGTTCCATTCCAAACAGGAACATTGCCAGACCCCCGAAAAGGGTCAGCACATTAAATACACTCATACCTCTATCCTCCATAGATTTACACGTAACGTAAAAGAAGGATTGTACTATCACAATCCTTCTGGCTTGACTATATCAGTGTTTTTCCCCCTGTGTCAACGCTTTACACAGCTTTCAGCGAGATTTTACGCAGGCCTTATTTTGATTTTACATAGATTTTACATAACTGTAAATTTCCCGTTAATTTCCGCAAAATAGACAGGATCTGACTCCTCCATCTGCGCAGTGGCGCTGGTGGCTTCCGTGATGGCTTTTTTGACCTCCTGTATCCGCGAAGACTCCACCAGAACCGTAAACACCACCTTGTCCGTGTAATCCGCAGACAGGATCGGGATCTCTTTTTGTCCAAACAAATATTGGAGTTTTCCCACTCCATTATAATCCGTAGTCACAGACAACTTCACACCCAGATATTTCGTAATAACGGTACTGTTTTTCAGACCTTCCTGCACTGCTCCGGAATAGGCTCTCACCAGTCCGCCTGTGCCAAGAAGAGTTCCGCCAAAATAACGGGTTACTACCACTGCCACATCTGTAAGACCCGCCCCAGTCAGCACATCCATCATAGGTTTTCCTGCCGTCTGGGACGGTTCCCCGTCATCACTGCATCTCTTGAATTCCTGCCGTTCACCCAGGATGAATGCCCAGCAGTTGTGTCTGGCATCCCAGTATTTCTTCCGCATTTCCTCTACGAACTGATTGGCTTCTTCCTCTGTCTTTACCGGACGAACCGTGGCGATAAAACGGGACTTTTTCTCCACCAGCTCTCCTTCTCCGCCTTCATATACGGTCTTATACTGCTCTGTCATCTTTCATCTCCTCCACAAACCTTGATACGGTCAGCTCATGACTGAACTGCTTCTTCGCCCAGCAGATGGTCAGCTCCTTCTTTGCCCTGGTCATGGCTACGTAAAACATCCGCCGTTCTTCCTCCAGATCCGCATCCAGTACTGCCTTTTTATAAGGCGTGATGCCTTCCGCCGCATCCAGAATAAAAACCTTATCATACTCCAGCCCTTTGCTGCTGTGCATAGTGGCCAGGTGGACACCTTCTTTTACTTCCTGCTGCCGCTTCCGCATCTCATCCATTTCTTTTTTATAGCGTTCCATGTATGCAAACCATTCATCGTAAGTCTTATAAGCACGGGCGCTCTCCTGAAGTTCATTTAACACCTCCATAAGATCTTCCGCATTCATCCGGCGAAATTCTGCATACTCTTTCAGATACTCCTCATATCCCATCACATGCCGGATGTAATTGATGGCCGCAAAAGGTCCCATCCTGCCCAACATCTTCAGATCATACTGAAGCCGTTCAATCTTATCACAGACATAGGGTTTGTCCTTATAATAGTCCATCATATACTCCCAACAGATGATCTCATCATTCAAACACTCCCGGTTCATGTACCGTTTGGGCCGGTTGAGTACCGGCAGTAAATCCTTTCGAAGCTTCGAGCCACAGGCCAGCCGGATATAACAGAACAGATTTTTCGCAATCCAGTGTTCAAAAAGATTTGGCACCTGATCTCTTACCCGGAATGGCACATTGAATTCCATGAATTTCTGTATGAGAAGCCTTGGCTGGGTGTTGGTACGGTAAAGCACCGCCATCTGCTGCCAGGCACCGCCATTTTTCTTATACTCCTGCATTTCTTTCAACAGATACAGACATTCCTGCTGCTGATCTTCAAAGGCGAGGATTCGCACACCCGGTCCCTCTCCTCCTCTGGCCGTAATCTCTTTTGCAAACCGGGACTGATTTTTCCGAATGACCCGGCCTGCTGCATTGACAATCTGTCTGGTAGAACGGAAATTATCATTTAACAATACACGACCCGCTGTCGGAAAGTCCTTCTGGAAGTTCAGCATAATCTCCGGTTTCGCACCCCGGAAGCGATAGATGGACTGGTCATCATCTCCCACGATAAAGAGATTATTTTCCGGCTGTGCCAGAAGCCGCAAAATATCATACTGCAGGCGGTTGATGTCCTGAAACTCATCTACCAAAATGTACCGGAATTTCTTCTGCCACGCTTCCAGAATGTCCGGCCGTTTCGTTAAAAGCTCCCAGGTATAGCTGAGCATATCATCAAAATCAATCAGTCTCGCATTCCGCTTCCGCTGCTCATAGGATGCAAAGATTTTCCGAAAAATATCTTCCGCACAGTTTTTGGAAAAATAGTGCTCCAGCGCAATCCGTTCATTCTTGATCAGGCTGATTTCGCCCAGCACGCCGGAGATAAATTCATTTTCATCATCGATCTCCAGCTTCAGCCGGTCCACGATTTCCTTCATATACTGATATCTGGTCTCTTCCCTTAAAATATTAGCCGCTGTAAATCCATAAGACAGCTTTAAAATATTGAAAAATACTGCATGAAAAGTGCCAAACAACACATTTCCATAACCCTGCGGCTTTTCCTCAGACTGTTCCATCAGGCGCAAAAAGCGCTCCTTCATTTCCATGGCAGCTGCCTTGGTGAAGGTAATCACCAGAATGGAGGAGGGGGAAATATGACAGTCCTGCACCAGGTACTGGACTCTTTTTGTTACAACGGTAGTTTTTCCCGAACCGGGACCTGCCAGAACGAGCAGCGGTCCGTCCTGATGACGGATCGCTTCGCTCTGTGATTTTGTAAAAGAACTCATACAGACTCGCTTTTAGCTTAATTTCTCAATTGCTTTCTCAATACGTGCAATGCTCTCTTCTTTGCCAAGGATCTCCAGAATCTCAGTTGCACCGCAAGGGGTCATCTGTTTTCCGGAAGCAGCGGTACGGATCGGCCACATGACATAACCGTTTTTGTAGCCTTTCTCCTTCACGAATGCACACAGCATCTCATACAGAGCATCGTTGCTGTAGTCTTCCTGTGCTTTCAGAAGTGGAAGCACTTCTTTTAATACCTGAAGAGAGGACTCAGCAGTGGTCTTCATCTTCTTGTGGGTATACATTGCCACATCATATTCCGGTACTTCCTCAAAGAAATCAATCAGCTCCTTGATATCCGGGAAGATCTCGATACGGGTCTTCACCATCTGGGCAATCTTCTTAAAGTCATAATCCTTCGTAATGACTTCTTTCATATACGGAAGTGCTCTCTCATAGAACGGCTCAAAGTCCATCTTCTTAATGTACTCGCCGTTCATCCATTTCAGTTTGCCGTAGTCAAAGACTGCCGGGGATTTGCTGATGTGATGATAATCAAATTTCTCAATCAGTTCCTGAAGGGACATAATCTCCTGATTATCCTCCGGAGACCATCCAAGCAGTGCAACAAAGTTTACCACTGCCTCGGTCAGGAATCCCTGCTCAATCAGATCTTCATAGGAAGAATGTCCGCAGCGCTTGCTCAGCTTCTTGTGGTTCTCATCGGTAATCAGCGGGCAGTGTACGTATACCGGTACTTCCCAGCCAAATGCATCATAAAGACGATTGTATTTTGGTGAGGAGGACAGATACTCATTTCCTCTGACTACGTGAGTGATACCCATAAGATGATCATCTACTACGTTTGCAAAATTGTAGGTCGGATATCCATCGGACTTGATCAGAATCATATCATCCAGCTCGGAGTTATCCACGGTGATATCTCCGTAAATCTCGTCATGGAAAGTAGTCGTTCCGGTCTGCGGGTTATTCTGGCGGATAACGTAGGGAACCCCTGCTTTTAACTTCTCCTCTACCTCTTCTTTGGACAGATGCAGACAGTGTTTGTCATAGATCATGATCTCCTTGCCTGCCATTTCCTGTTTCAGGCTCTCCAGGCGCTCCTTATCACAGAAGCAGTAATAAGCTTCCCCTTTATCGATCAGTTTCTTTGCATACTCCATATAAATTCCGGATTTTACACGCTCACTCTGTACATAGGGGCCAACACCGCCATCTTTGTCAGGACCCTCGTCATGGACAAGACCGGTTGCCTGCATGGTGCGGTAAATAATATCGACCGCTCCCTCTACCAGACGCTCCTGGTCAGTATCCTCAATACGGAGAAGGAAATCTCCTCCCTCATGTTTTGCGATCAAATATGCATACAGCGCCGTTCTTAAATTTCCTACGTGCATACGCCCGGTCGGGCTCGGCGCGAATCTTGTACGAATCTTATCAGCCATCTTTCTTCTTATCTCCTTGTTTCTTAACTATCATTAGGGCAGATGCCCATATTGATCTATATTATAAACGATTGATTCAGGATTTACAAGAGCCGGGAAAGTGGAACTTTTCTTTTCATCAGAAATAAGGTAGAATAATACGATAACCCGCTGTACATTTCTGGCGGAAATTTTGTGAAAGAAGGAAATTTTATGCTGCGTTATTATATTGCCCAGCTGCAGGTGATCCTCTATGTGGCACCTGTCATGCTGTTGGCCATTATCTGTCACGAATGTGCCCACGGCTTCGTCTCCGACCGCCTGGGTGATCCAACGCCACGGATGTCAGGCCGCCTGACTCTAAATCCGCTCAAACATCTGGATCCCATAGGTACCTTGTGTCTTCTGTTCTTCCATATGGGATGGGCCAATCCAGTGCCCATCAATCCCTACTATTATAAGGATCGGAAGAAAGGCATTATCCTGGTCTCCCTGGCTGGTCCTGCTGTCAATCTGCTGCTGGCTTTTGTGTCCCTGTTTATCGAAGGACTGTTTATGCTCTACGGTTCCTCCAGCTCCTCCATTGTACAGACAGCCATGAGCCTTGCTTACTATTCCGCCGTTCTGAACATTGGTCTTGGCATTTTTAACCTGATTCCGGTACCGCCCCTGGACGGTTCCCACGTGTTGGGAGAGCTGTCTCCAAAGGCTGCAGAACTTTATGGACGCTATGCCCGTTACTGGGGACTCGCTCTGATTCTTCTCCTGGCATCCGGTGCCTTGAGCCGCCCCCTTGGTTTCTTAAATGATGCGGTTTTAAACGGTATGTGGAGCATCATCCGCATGATTCTTCTGCGGCTCCCTCAACCTATGATTTAAGGCAGAACAGGCAGCCTGGTATTTTGTAACCGGCTGCCCGTTTTTTATTTATTCTTCTCGTAGATGATCTTCAGACCTTTCAACAGCAGAGCGTCATCCAGAATGATGTCATGCTTACAATAAGGAATCAGTGCCTTTGCCAGCCCGCCAGTCGCGATAATGGTAAGCTTCTGTCCCATCTCTTCTTCGATCTTATCCAGCATTCCATCAATCAGAGCTACATTTCCATAGAACACACCACTCTTCATACAATCTACCGTATTTTTACCAATGAGCTTCGCCGGTGCCTCCAGACTGATCTTTGGAAGCTGGGCAGTTCTGGCAGTTAAAGTATCTGCCGCAATCCGCATACCCGGAATGATGGCTCCGCCAATGTAATTCTTTTTACCATCCACCACGCAGATGGTGGTCGCTGTTCCCATATCGATGATTGCCGCCGGAACCGGATACTCATGTACCACTGCCACCGCATTGACGATACGATCACTTCCCACCTGGCGCGGATCATCCATCAGCACATTCAGTCCGGTCTTTACACCCGGCCCAATGAGCATCACTTTCTGATTCAGAATCTTCTCCATGGAATGCTTCACAATGTTCGTCACCGGAGGAACTACCGAAGAAATGATACCGCCATCCAGCTCTTCAATGCTGACACCGTACATTTCCAGCACGTTCTTAAAACTAATGGCATATTCCAGTTCCGTTCGGGTGGATACCGTAGACAGGCGCTCCACAAAACAGATCTCCTCGCCGTGAATGCAGCCCACCACAATGTTTGTATTTCCAATATCTACTGCTAATATCATATTTTTATCCCTCATTTCGTTATAATCAAATGCCAAATTATTTCTTATTTTACCATCTTTTCCTTTACTTTTCCATGGCTTTATGCCATATTTATGATGATTACAAACCATGGAGGTTTTCTATGTTAAAGAATAAATGCGTAGTTCTCGGTGTGACCGGGAGTATCGCCGCTTATAAAATTGCATCTTTAGCCAGTGCCCTGAAAAAGCAGCACTGCGATGTGCAGGTCATTATGACCAGAAATGCAGCACAATTTATCACACCGGTGACCTTTGAGACCCTCACTGGAAATAAATGTCTCATCGATACCTTTGACCGGAATTTCACTTTCGAGGTGGAACATATTTCCGTAGCAAAGAAAGCGGATCTGGTACTGGTTGCCCCGGCTTCCGCCAATATCATTGGAAAGCTTGCTCACGGCATTGCCGACGATATGCTCACCACCACCATCCTGGCCTGCAAATGCCCGAAGCTTCTGTCTCCGGCCATGAACACTGCCATGTTTGAAAATCCGGTCGTTCAGGATAACCTGTCCATCCTCAAAAAGTACGGTTGGGAAGTGATCAAGCCTGCCAGCGGATATCTGGCATGCGGTGACACCGGTGCAGGTAAAATGCCGGAACCGGAAGTACTTCTCTCCTATATTGAGCAGCATCTGGCATGCGAAAAAGATCTGCTCGGTAAGAAAGTGCTGGTCACTGCCGGACCTACCCAGGAGGCATTGGATCCGGTCCGCTATCTTACCAACCATTCCACCGGAAAGATGGGATATGCCATCGCCCATGCCGCTTCACTTCGCGGTGCAGATGTCACCCTGGTATCCGGTCCCGTCTCCATTGCTCCACCGCCCTTTGTGAACGTAATCCCCATCACATCTGCGCAGGATATGTTCGAGGCAGTGTCTGCTCACGCAGCCGAACAGGATGCCATCATCAAAGCGGCCGCTGTAGCTGACTACACCCCTGCCGACGTCAGCTCCGAAAAGGTAAAGAAAAAAGACGGAGACATGAGTATTCCGCTGAAACGAACCACCGATATTTTAAAATATCTGGGCGAGCACAAACACGACGGTCAGTTTCTGTGCGGCTTCTCCATGGAAACGGAGCATATGCTGGAAAATTCCACTGCCAAGCTTACGAAAAAGAATGTGGATATGATTGTGGCGAATAACCTGAAAACCACCGGTGCAGGCTTTGGCACCGATACCAATGTAGTCACCCTGATCACCAGAGAAGGCGCGGAAGAACTGCCGCTTATGAGTAAAGAAGAAGTGGCGCATCAGATTTTGAATAGAATTTTTAAGTAAAATAATCCCCGGCAGTTTATACGCTGCCGGGGATTTCACATTACTCTAGGATCATCACTTTCTGTACCTGATTCTGATCGTCATACCAGATGGCGCATGCGGTTCCTTTCTGTACATCCTGCATCTTCACAATATTTTTGGTAAGATACGGCACTACCTGGGCATCTTCTGTCACTTCATAAACCGTTCCGTCAGTTGCCTTCAGTGTCCAGATGCCGTTCGTTTCTGTCGGGTCTTCAGCTGCCACAGCGTAGGCCGGCATGGCAATGTCTTCCGGAACATTTACAAATACGATATCCGGTGTATTCTGCGGCGGAAGGGACATGGTCATAGCATCCCCAAGATAAGCTTCAAAGCTGTCTCCTGCCTGTACATCCTTCACATCCACCGGAAGTCCGGTTGATGCATCCAGAAGATACGTATGATCCGGGTCAATCATCAGGATGATCTCACCTTCTGAAGAAACACCGGACTGATTATCTACTATAATTTCATTTTCACCTACATCGGTGATGACTCCAAATACAGCTGCAGACGTTTCTTCAGAATCTACACCAAATTCCGGGTCCATTTCCATATCCTCATCCGGTATAGCAGCTTCTTCAGAACCCGCTGCCTGATCTTCTGTATTTTCTGCCTGCTCGGTATTTTCGGTCTGTTCTGCGGTATCTTTCTGTCCGCATCCTGTCATCATTGCTGCGCTCAATGCTACAGCCATCATCCATACTGCCAGTTGTTTTTTCTTCATATTATTCATTCTCCTGTCTGATTTCTATTTTCTTTCCATCGGTTATAGTTTCCACCAGGCCATTTTCTGTCTCCCAGCTGTAAATTTTTCTCTTTTGAAGTGCTTCCATCGTCTTATCTTCCACCGGTTGTTCCTCTGCATCACAGATCACTGCATAAGTCGGTTTTACCGCTTCCAGCAGTTTTTCTGTCTTTTTCTGATAACGGCCGTGATGCGGCATCTTGATCCAGTCCGCCGTCCAGTCCACACCAGAGTCCAGCATCTGACGGATTCTGGTCTTTTCAATATCACCGGTAAATAAAAATTTCCGTTCGCCACAGGTAACTTTTGCAACCAGAGACATGTCATTGTCATATTCACCGTCTGTATCCTGAATTTCTTCCGGATCATCCGCCGCATAAATCGCAAGAGATGTGTTCACCGATCCTGCAGGAATTTCCAGTGTTTCCGTTCCAGTTATCCGCTGTACCTCCGTCTCCGGATGTGCCTCCAATGCCGACAGAAATGCCGCATACTCGGGTCTTGTTCCTTCATAATCCGGCATCAGTACCTGATCCGCTCCAAGCGTCCCCAGAAGCTCTGCCGCACTGCCCACATGATCCTTATCAAAATGAGTGACCAGCAGAAGATTCAGGTGATCAATGCCTGCCGCCTCCAGTGTCTCACGGATATAGGAACCATCCCTTTCCTCTCCGGTGTCAATCATGGCCGCCCAGTCATCCGTCTTAAGAATCAGTGCATCTGCCTTTCCTACCGGCAGCGCCGTAATCGTAAGCGCCGGATGTGTGATCTGCTCCGTTCCGGACAGCTGCCGTACCCCCAGCCATACCGCTGCCAGTGCCGCCAGAAGGATACCCACTGCTATTATTCTTTTCTTTTCCATTTACAATTATGCTCCTCCTGTGCCGCCTATTGTATCAGATTTACGGAATAAATCAAATGAAGATTTTCTTAAGTTTCCAGAAACATGAAAATGCCGCTTTACCGTCTTGGTAAACGGCATAGCGGCATTTCCATATCGTATATAGGAAGTATGTAATGGCGGATAACGTCTTTACAGAAGTTTGCGGTACAGCATCTCAATATCTTCCAGAGTTGCCTCTTTCGGGTTACCCGGTGCGCAGGCATCTGCCACTGCACTTTCACTTAAGAACCGTACATCCTCTTCTTTTGCAATTCCTTTCAGGTCTTTCGGAATGCCAACATCGGAAGCCAGTTTGCGGACCGCATCAACGGCTGCTTTCCGGTATTCTTCCTGACTCATAGTCTCTGTTCCCTGAACGCCCATTGCCTTTGCAATGTCTCTATATTTCTCTCCGGTCGCATCTGCGTTAAATTCCATAACCGTCGGAAGCAGAATTGCATTTGCCACGCCATGCGGAGTGTCATAGACAGCCCCCAGTGCGTGTGCCATGGAATGTACAATTCCAAGTCCTACGTTGGAAAATCCCATTCCTGCAACGTACTGGCCAAGCGCCATTCCTTCCCGGCCTTCCGGTGTATTCTCAACTGCACCTCTTAAGGAAGAAGAAATCAGCTCAATGGCTTTCAGATGGAACATATCCGTCATCTCCCATGCTGCCTTGGTAATGTATCCTTCAATAGCGTGGGTCAGCGCGTCCATGCCGGTTGCTGCCGTCAGTCCCTTCGGCATAGAAGACATCATATCCGGGTCAACCACTGCCACAATCGGAATATCATGGGTATCAACACATACGAATTTTCTTCTCTTTTCGGTGTCGGTAATGACATAGTTAATGGTAATCTCTGATGCAGTACCTGCTGTGGTCGGAACTGCAATAATCGGAACCGACGGATTCTTGGTCGGTGCTACACCTTCCAGACTTCTCACATCCTCGAACTCCGGGTTATTGATGATAATTCCGATTGCCTTTGCCGTATCCATGGGAGAACCACCTCCCAGTGCTACGATAAAGTCTGCTCCGGATGCTTTGTATGCTTTCACACCATCCTGCACATTCTCAATGGTCGGGTTCTCTTTAATATTGGTATAAACCTCGTAAGGACATCCTGCCTGCTCCAGTACATCGGTCACTTTCTTGGTTACCCCATGCTTATAAAGGGTCGGACCCGAACATACAAATGCCTTTCGGAAGCCTCTGCGGGTTACTTCTCCTGCGATCTCCTGAATGGCTCCTTTCCCATGATAAGATGTTTCATTTAAAACGATTCTGTTTGCCATCTTTTCAATCCTCCATTCTGCTGATAGTTGAAATTGTTTTTTCTTTCACAATCTTTACTATACACCTATTTTCAGGATAGTCAATGGGTTTGTTATATTTTTGACATATTAATTTGGAATATATCTGGTGCAAAATATTTTGTTAAACACTTGACGCAATTCCAGAAACTGCTATAATGGAAATCAAGTAAATAATAGCGAAGTAGAATCTTACGCGTTAAGTGCCCGTGGATGGGGAGTTGTCACGGGACGAAAAGCCCAAAGGCTTACGGTGTCTGATTCGCACCCGTTGCTACATATGAGGATACATCTCAGATGTGGTGCCTGAAAGATATTATTTATGAGTCACTTATCATTCAGCGAAGGACTGGTTCCTTCACCCCTGCATTTCATCTATGGAGGTGTATTTTTTATGCAGATTTCAAAAGAAGCGCTGGATCTCAAATACCAGCTGCAGGAACTGTGCAAAGTACAGAACTTATGTATCTGTGGTTTCTTCATTGCACTGTACGTGGTACTGTCATTCTTCAACATTCCGATCTCTTCTATCGTTGAGATCCGTATCGGATTCCTGGCATTTATTGCTGCCGGTATGATGGGCGGCCCGGTGATGGGCTTCACGGTTGGATTCCTTGGCGACATGCTGAACTGCTTTGTCAGAGGATTTTCCTATTTTCCGGGATTTTCCTTAAGCTATGCTCTGGTTGGCGCACTTTGCGGACTGATTCTGTATCGTTCCAAAATCACCAAGCTCCGCGCTGTTGCCTGTGCACTGGTGGAATTCGTTATCAGCATTACGCTGACATCCACCTGGCTGTACCTGATGTACGGCACCCCGCTTCAGGTACTTCTGACCACCAGAATCATTAAATGTACCATGAACTTCTTTGTAAATATCGTCATCATCTATGTATTTCTGGAAGCATTCCAGAAAGTGGTACGCGTGGCATTACCTGCCCGCAGATAATTACATTTGAACTCCCAAAAAGCCGCCATCCATCTGGCATCTACTGCCAGCGGATGACGGCTCTTTTGATCTTTATGCTTAATGCATTTCTTTTTCTTCTTCTTTGATTTCCCAGTGAATGAGGAAGGTCAATGCTGCACGTAAAGCGATAATTCCTGCTACGGTGCCGATCTCTTTCCAGTCCCGGACAATCACCGTTCTTAAGATCTCGCTTCCAAGCTTAAACTCCAGACCCATAGCCAGACCTTTGGCCAGAGTCAGCTTTGTCTCCAGCGACCGTTTCAGATACAGCCAGAATCCACGGAGGCCAGAGAAAATAATAATTCCCACGCCGATAAATTCAAAGATCAGAATGGCAATTTCCACCAGATGATCCATGCAAAATTCCAGTACCTTCAGAATATCCGCCATCCTACTGTCCTCCTTCTCTTCTTTCCATCCGGTCACGGAGAGCATCCATATCATCGAGGATTCCCTGCCGGCCTTCCCGGAATAAGAGTCCTTTATTGTATTTGTAATAGCGGTCGCAGCCATTTTCACTGATAAACCAGGAACTGTAGGGATTGATCGTAAGCTCCGTGACAAAGACTACCAGCTCCTGTCCCTCTCCGAATGCAGTCTCGCAGAAATCAAAGGCGCATTCCAGATTTTCCGCAGCTTCCTCCACCATCTGCTCTCTTCTGCTCACCTGAGCTTCAAAATCTGCCCGGATTGCTTCATCCAGTTCCCCTTCCAACGCTTTCTTCGCTTTCAGCTGCTCATATACCTCTGTGACCTGCTCATCCACAGCCTGTACCTGGGAAAAGATCTCGCCCAGACGGCTGATGAGAAGCCCCACCACACTGAGCCGCTCATCGAAAGCGGCAAATTTAAGTTTCTCAATGGCGGACGGTTTCCACACGCCTTTTAAGATACCGTCAATCTGGTAATCGGTCTTGTATTTTGCATAGAGGTCGAGATACGCCGCAAAGTCCTTGGCAATTCTGCCATGCTGGAGATACTGTCCCACCACTTCCTGGTCCACCGGAATATCCAGTGCCTCGTAAACCTGCAAAATTTCTGAAAGATCCTGCCAGCCTCTGGCCGTCACAAAACGTTTCCCGTCCACAGTCGTCTCGATCTGATAAAAATTGTCCGGTTTAATATCCAGATACGAAATGATGGCGCCATGAATCTTCTGCTCATAGGCAAATTCTTTCCACACCTGATAGTCTGCCTCTATCTCAATCTTCTTCACACGGTCCAAGGTAACAATATCGAACTCCCGGACGGATTTGTTATATTCCGGCGGGTTGCCTGCTGCCACAATGATCCATCCTTCCGGCACCTGCTGGTTACCGAAGGTCTTACACTGCAGGAACTGAAGCATGGTGGGTGCCAGTGTCTCAGACACGCAGTTGATCTCATCGATAAAGAGGATTCCTTCCTGCTGCCCTGTCTCCTCCATCTTCTCATAGACCGCGGAAATGATCTCACTCATGGTATATTCCGTCACAGAATGCATCTTTCCCTGATATTCTTTTTCCCTGATAAAAGGAAGGCCAATGGCACTCTGGCGGGTATGATGGGTGATGGTGTAGGAAAGAAGAGGCAGTCCGCACTCTTCGGCCACCTGCTCCATAATCTGGGTCTTACCGATACCTGGCGGTCCCATGAGCAGCACCGGGCGCTGGCGGATCACCGGAATCCGGTACTTTCCGTCCGCTCCCCGCAGGTGGTATGCATCAATGGTATGTTTGATTTCTTCTTTTGCTCGCTTGATATTCATAAGTCTTCTTCGTCCAGCATCAGGCGGATTGCCCAAGGCGGAACACTTACCTCCTTATAATCTTCCCTGAATAAAATGAACGCCGCATCATAGGGCGGCCTCTTCCGCGGGAAGGTTCCTTTTCCATCGGTGAAATACAATAATCCTTTCAGATTTTTAAATTCACCCTGGTCGATGAGCTGCTGCACATAGGTGAATGCGGGGCGGAAATCCGTTCCTCCATCTCCATAGAGCTGCAGATGATCCATGTACTGTTTCAGTTCTTCTCCTGTTGTAATCAGCTGATCTGCACGTACTGCATCATCACATTGCAGAATCCGGATATGTACTTTCCGAAAGAAGCTCTCCGTCTCAGCCAGGATGTGATACGTCTCCTCCAGAAATTTTCTCACCAGATCGCCGCTGCAGGACATGGATGTGTCAATCACAATGACGAATTCTTCAATTTTATGAGTTTCTTTCCATTCCTGTGGTTCAATAAGCGGCATATTGCCATACATCCGGAGACCGTAGCTGTAAAATACATAATCAAAAGAATCCGGATCGATCTGCATTTCTTCTTTTAAGACTGCAAATTTCTTCAGAAACGTCCGGTAATCATAACGCTCCCGGTTCTCCACCGCCAGTTCATCAGACAGGTCTCCGTCCTCTGTTCCCGCTTCTCTTCCGATAGAAAGCTCCGTCTGCATCCGGTCGCTGACATCCTTCCAGTGCTTCTTAAGCTTTGCCATCAGAGGTGACGGCGGCTTCGGACCTTCCTCCTCCGGCGGAGCCGGCCAGTATGTATGGTCATCGATACAGAATTCCTGTACCATCCTTGCCCTCTGCTCCGGACGGTAATCCGCTTTCTTCAGTTCCCGGTAAATGCCTTCTGCCGTCAGCACTTTCAGAGTTTTCCGCAGTTCGTCATAGACTGCACGCCGGAACGGATGGACGCCCATGCGGATGCTTCGGTGATGCATCCCGTCGATGAGCGCTTCCACTGCCATATCACAGGACAGATTCCACAGCTCCCGGTCTTCCGGACAAGGCCGGAACAGATGCCGAAAAATGCAGTGAAACACCATATGAAGATACACCCGGTTCACCAGCATGGGATTTTCCCGATAGAGATCTGCCAGATAATGGGGTTCGTATGCAATTTTTAATCCGTCCGTGCCAATGCGCGGAATGTCTGTGGTAATCTCCCAGGCAAGGCTTGATAATGCCACATCCAGATATCGCATATTGATATACAGGGCATTTCTGGAGCTCTCCAGAATTTTCCTGCAGATATTTTCAAACCCGGCCTCGATTTCGTATGCCATGGCTTACGCCTTTCTGTCTACAATTCAAATGTTTTTTTCCGTCTTCCGCTGTGCCGTCTCCGATAGTCCATAAGAAAACTGCCCACTTCTGCTGCACCGCGCTCTGCCGCATACGATGTGGCAAATGCGGTCAGTTCTTCACTGAGAAGTCCTTGCTCTTCCATCAGGACAAGCAAATCCGGATCTTCTTTCTGTACTGCACGCTTCACCAGTTCTTTTCCATGATCTGCCAGAAATTTTCTGTACTGTCCTGCTGCCTCTTCGGTGAGACTTAAGGGATATTTCAACCGGTTCAGCGCCAGCTGCAGGCAGGTGTCCGGCAGCTCATTGGCCACGGCATAAGGAAATAATCTGTCATATCCGCCCAGATCCAGTTTGCGTTCCGGGAAACACTGGCGGTATTTGTAACCGGAGCCATGCCAGTGAGTATCGATAATCCGGGCCGGCGTATTTTCCACGGATTCTTCATAGTACTCCGGGAAAGTCAGAGTAAGCGTTGTTCCGTCCGCAAAAAAAAGCGACGCTTCCAGTTCCTGTGTAAACTCTGAGAGGACGTTGTAAACGACTTTGTTTTCCCATGGAATATTTCGAAAGATCAGACGGTTCAATCCCTTGCACCACATAAAGGCGCCGCCCTCGATATCTTCCAGTTCTCCCTGCACATGAAGGATTTTTAATTGCCTGCAAAAATAAAAGGCATAGGTGCCGATCCTTTTCAGATGTCTCGGAAGATAAACTTCTGTTAATAATTCTCCTGCAATCTCCTGTTCTTCTCCAGGCAGCTTCTCCTCTTCATGAAGTACGGTCTCCTGAATCTCGTATTTCTTCCACCGGTCTCCCGGATCTGATGAAGAGCAGGCATAGGGAGCCAGTTCCGTCACCGGACGCCCCATCAGTTCATCCGGGATCACCAGTGTCTGCTCATATCCATAGCAGCGGAGGACGCAGATTCCATTTTCTGTCTCCGCATATTTCACTCTCAGATACATTGTTTACTCCTCATACAGCAGTCCCCTGATTTCTCTGTAAAAATCGATGGCAATCAGGAACAGAGCTGAATAGCGGAGGGAACGAGGATCGTATCCAGTCCGCTCATAAATTCGTTTTAATTTGTACTGCAATGTATTTTTATGCATATGCAGCGCCTCGGAAGCCGCTGTAATGGAGCCTTCCGTCTCATAGAGCACTTCCAGCACACCAATCACCTCTG
Source organism: Hominiventricola sp. (assembly GCF_057604405.1). Taxonomy (NCBI): domain Bacteria; kingdom Bacillati; phylum Bacillota; class Clostridia; order Lachnospirales; family Lachnospiraceae; genus Hominiventricola; species Hominiventricola sp. The sequence continues at coordinate 46,266 of NZ_DBLYVB010000002.1, read as the reverse complement.
CCAGCTCCTCATGCCGGTAACCTGGGAACAGCTTCTGTACATATTCCTTTTTGGACAAATCCGAAATCTCATCCGTAAAAATTTCCAGATTGATCTCATTATAGAAGCGAATGTCTTTTCCATGGGCTCGCATGCAGGCTTGCAGTGCTTTGTAGGCCTTTGTATAAGAAATATGTGTCATCGTGTAAAGTCTGCAGCGGTCATCAATACCGATGGCAAGGCGGACGCCTGGCTGCTTTTCCGCCGCTTCTTTTAAGTTTTCTGCCAGATGTTCCAGTTCCCGATCTGCGCGGTTCGCCACCCCGCAGATCAGGCAGGAAGAAGATTTCAAATACACACTGTCCTTGTCAAGCCGTTTCAAAAGATTTTTAATCCGGTTTTCCGCAGACTCCACACTCCGCATCTCATCCAGAGAATCACTGTAGCATTCCGACACATGGACAGCAATCACCATGATTCTTCTGGGCAGCGTAATGTCGAGATGCATCCGTTTTCCACGATCCACAAAATTTTTGTTGATCATGACTGTATCACTTAACAGCCATTCACTTAAGAAACGGTTCCGCAAATTCTCATCCATATCTTTCTGCTCTTTGATGGACAGCTCCTGCATAAGAATCTCCGTCATCTTCCGGGTGATCTGTCCATACTTTGCCACTTCCTGCACCGGTCCCGTGATTCCCACAACCCCAATGACCTCGCCGCCAATCATAATCGGATAATTGACTCCTTCCAGACTGCCCTCATAGACGTCTTCCGGACGAATAACCAGTTCTTCCAGATTCTGCTCAATGATTTTCCGGGCACCCTCATGAATCTGTCCCACACGTTCCTGATCCGTGCTTGCAATAATGATTCCTTCTTCATTCATCATGTTCACACTCTGGTCAATAACTGTATTCAATTCCTTGACAATTTTCTCAGCATTTGTCCTTGACAGCCGCATAATGCTCTTCTCACTTCCTGTATATTTCCATTCTGATGATTATGGTTCCAGAAGTTCTGCCTGTCTGGCATGTTCCGCATAAAGCTTCTGTATTCCTTTGTATTCTCCCAGTCCTTTGAGAACACAGGTGACTTCATATCCTTCTGCTTCCAAAAGACTCTTCCAGGAGTCTTCTTCTCCACCTGCCATATCATTCATGGCATGATCACCTGCCACCACCATAAAAGGTGCCAGCCGCACTTTCTTCACATCGGATGCCTTCACCAGTCGAAGTACAGATGCAAAAGAAGGATAGGCTTCCACCGTTCCCACATGGACATTTTCATACCCAAGATCCTTGAACATATAGTCAAGTGCCGCATAAACCGGATTCACATGATGCTCTGTTCCATGTCCCATAAACACCAGTGCTTCCTGCTCCTCCAGATCTTCCTGTTCCTCCATCACCGCCTCGATTACTTTCCGAAAATCTTCCTCACTGGAAAGCAGGGGTTCTCCTACACTGATCTTTTCGAAATGCTCTGAAAATGAGCGGATTTCCTCCATCATCTGTTCATTTTCGATTCCTTTGATCACATGGGTAGGCTGAACCATCACTTCCGTGATCCCATCTGCGAGCATCCGTGCAAAAGCTTCTTTTACCGTATCAATCTGCACCTGGTCCCGCTGTTTCAGTTTTCGGATAATCATACGGCTGGTCCATGCCCGGTACAGCTGACAATCCGGACATGCGGCTGCAAGCTCCCGTTCAATTGCATCAATGGTTTTCTCTCTTGTCTCATTTACACTGGTTCCAAAGCTGACTGCCAGTAATCCTTTTTTCATCTGATTCATGAATTTTCCTTCCTGCAGTTACCCGTTTTTCATACATGTCTGTCCCTATTTTATATGGAGAAACCAAAAGATGCAACACCCGTTTTGGACACACAAAAAATGAGAAGAAACCGTGATGCACGATCTCTTCCCATCTTTCACATTCATTCTTCGATCTTATAAAGCCTTCAGATCTACTTTGTAGCTCTCGCCACCCTGTCCATCTACCGTATAATAAGCAGCCTGCTCATTTGCATTTACATAGATCTTCAGTTCAGAAGCTTCCAGTCCCTGTGCTTTCACAGCAGCCTTTACTGCGGACTGAATATCTGCAACTGCAACGCTTAATCCATTCATCTCTACGCATACGCTGGTCTTGCAGGTTTTTCTTGTGGTGGTCTTTGCAGCAGTTTTAGCAACTTCCTTTACTTCTGCTACTACTTTCTCCTGTGCCTTTACTGCAGTTGCTTTTGCTTCAGCAGCAGCATCTTTTACCGCTTTCACTGCAGCAGTCTTGGTGTGTTTCGCCGGTCTTGCCATATTTCATTTCCTCCTCATAACGCTTTATGCCTATATGTATCTCTTTTGTAAGTCTTTAAATTTGTGTCAAGAGATATTATAGGAAGAAATAACCAATTTGTCAACTTTCCCTCCGGTTTTTTCTGTACTGGAGGGGGGTACATCCCATCTTTCGACGAAAAATCCGGGCATAATAGCCAGGATTGGTAAATCCGCAGTTTCCCGCGATACCGGTTACATCAAGATCCGTATGCCGTAATAATTCCAGACTTCGTTCCACCCGGTAAGCCAGCAGGTAATCAAATAAAGATTCTTTCATATAACGTTTGAAGAGACGGCAGCTTTCACTTTTACAGAGATGAATCTGATCTGCCAGTTCCTCCAGCGTTACCTTCTCCCCATAATGTTTCTGCATATATTCCATAAGAGTACGGATGCGTTCGATATCTCTGCCGTTTTCCTCTGGTTCTTCCGGGCAGTCCGCATGTTCATATATCCTGAGCCAGATTTCCATCAGTGCAATCTGCATCTGCAGTTCCCGGCTGTCCGGTCCTTTATCCCGCAAATGATGAATCTCTTCCATCTGTTCCAGAATCTCCCGCTGCCAGGACACATCCGGTGTAAAATGAATGGAGGACAGAGTCGGACTTTGCAGAATTCTTTCCATATATTTACTCTGCATGAGACTGGATGTGTAGCCATAGAGAAGGCGCGGATGAAAGGTAATGGATAAATAACTGCAGTCTTCCGCATCGTAATGTCTTCCGGAATGGAGCACGTTGGTATTGCAGAAAAGCCCTTCTCCTGCCCTCAGTATGTATTCATTATCATTGACCAGATAGGTCATGTTTCCATCCAGTACAATCGTCAGCTCAATCTCAGGATGCCAGTGCCAGGGAAATTCTCCCGTATCAAACCAGGAAAGACGCTCATCACTGACCAGCACCGGAAATGCATAATTTCCATGGGCTTTCAGTTCTTTGTGTTCTTTATCAATATTCAGCCGCATATTTCTCAATATCCTTCACTTTTATGCAAATATACTTGTTGAATTGTCCTCTGTTTCTCATTATATTGATATTATAAACAATGTCAAGATTCCATCCGGGCAGAAGACATACCGGAGGTATCATTCAGCAAAAAGGGGGATATTACTTATGGAATTCACTATGCAGCAGTTACAGGACAAATTTGCAGAACTCTACGGCACAGAAGGTGAACCGAAAGCTTATTTTGCACCGGGACGTGTCAATCTGATTGGTGAACATACCGATTACAATGGCGGTCATGTATTTCCATGCGCACTAACCATCGGAACTTACGGGCTGATCCGTCCGCGCAAGGACCGTACTGTCCGCTTCTACTCCATGAATTTTGACACGATGGGTGTTGTCACCACTTCTCTTGATGATCTGGTGCCGAACGACGAAGCCGGATGGACGAATTATCCGAAGGGAGTTATGTGGACCTTTGAAAAGAGAGGTTTCCAGCTTCCGGCAGGTGCTGATATTCTCATCTACGGAGACATTCCGGCAGGCAGCGGACTTTCCTCTTCTGCTTCTCTGGAAGTGCTGACCGGAATTATGCTGCGTGATACTTTTGGATTCGACATTTCCATGGTGGATCTGGCACTCATCGGACAGTATTCCGAAAATAATTTTAATGGTATGAACTGCGGTATTATGGACCAGTTTGCATCCGCCATGGGGAAAAAGGACTGTGCGATTTTCCTGGACACCAATACGCTTCATTATGAATATGCACCGGTAAAGCTTCCGGATGCCCGCATTGTCATCACCAACAGCAAAGTAAAACACAGTCTGGTATCTTCTGCTTACAATGACAGAAGACGGGAAAGTGAGACTGCCCTCAAGGATCTTCAGACCGTTATGGATATTAAAACACTTGGTGATCTGACCGAGGAGCAGTTTGAAGCCCACAAGGATGCCATCAAGGATCCCATCTGCCAGAAACGGGCAAAACATGCAGTTTACGAAAACCAGAGAACGATCCATGCAGTAGAAGCACTGAAAGCAAATGATATTGTCACCTTCGGAAAGCTGATCAATGAATCCCATATTTCTCTGCGAGATGACTATGAAACTTCCTGTGAGGAAACCGATATTCTTGCTGAACTGGCATGGCAGATTCCGGGTGTCTATGGTTCCCGTATCACCGGCGGCGGATTCGGCGGATGTACCGTCAGCATTGTGAAAAATGATGCTATTGATACCTTTATCGACAAGGTAGGTACCGCATATAAAGAAAAAACCGGACACACGGCAGAATTTTATGTAGTAGACATCGGAGACGGTGCCCGTCCACTGAACTAATCTGGTTGACGTATTCATTCAGTCTATGGCAGGAGGAAAAACCATCATGAAATTATACGAACTGATCGCAGCTCTGGTACAGTACGGCATTGACACCGGTCTTACCCCGGCCTGCGAAAAAATCTACACTACCAATCTTCTACTGGACCAGTTCCACGAAGACGATTACGAAGAACCGGATGCCATCCCTTCTCTTTCCCTGGAAGAGATTCTGGAAGGACTTCTCGACGAAGCCTGCAGACGGGAATTGATTCCGGACAGCATCACTTATCGGGATCTTTTTGACACCCGGCTTATGAACTGCCTGATGCCAAGACCTTCCCAGATTCAGGAAACCTTCCGCGAGAAATATGCCGTTTCCCCGAAGGAAGCAACGGACTATTTTTACAAACTGTCTCAGGACAGCAACTATATCCGCCGCTACCGGGTCTGCAAAGACCAGAAATGGAAAGTGCCCAGTATCTACGGCGACATTGACATCACCATCAACCTGTCAAAGCCGGAGAAAGATCCGAAAGCCATCGCAGCCGCTGGAAAAGCAAAGGCAAGTGCTTATCCGAAATGCCAGCTCTGTATGGAAAATGAAGGCTATGCCGGCCGCGTCAACCATCCGGCCAGAGAGAACCACCGGATCATTCCGCTGACCATCAACGACAGCCAGTGGGGATTCCAGTACTCTCCTTATGTATACTATAATGAACACTGCATCGTTTTTAATGGACAGCACACTCCTATGAAGATTGACCGTGCAGCATTCCGGAAACTGTTTGATTTTGTAAAACAGTTCCCCCATTATTTCCTTGGCTCCAACGCAGACCTTCCGATTGTAGGCGGTTCCATCTTAAGCCACGATCATTTCCAGGGCGGAAATTATACCTTTGCCATGGCGAAGGCTCCTATCGAACTCCCGGTTACCATTCCTAGTTATGATGATGTGGAAGCCGGTATTGTGAAATGGCCTTTGTCAGTGCTTCGTATCCGTCACAAAGACGAGAACCGGCTCATCGACCTTGCCACCCATGTGCTGGACTGCTGGAGATCTTATACCGACGAAGATGCCTTCATCTTTGCCTGTACAGATGGAGAGCCGCACAATACCATTACCCCGATTGCAAGGAAAGTGGGTGACACTTACGAGCTGGACCTGACTCTCCGGAACAATATTACCACGGAAGAGCATCCTCTGGGAGTCTACCATCCACATGCAAAGCTTCATCACATCAAGAAAGAAAATATCGGTCTCATCGAAGTTATGGGACTGGCTGTCCTTCCTTCCCGCCTGAAACAGGAAATGGCACTTCTGAAAGATGCCATTCTCACCGGCAGCGATCTGAAAAAAAACGAAGTGCTTCAGAAGCATGCAGAATGGGTAGCAGAATTCCTGCCATCCTATCCGGAGATCAATGGGGAAAATATCGATGAAATTCTCCGCCAGGAAATCGGCAAAGTCTTTGTTCAGGTACTGGAAGACGCTGGTGTCTATAAATGTACGCCAGAAGGACGGGAAGCCTTCCTGAAGTTTGTAAAAACATTATAGTTTGCCGTTGACTAAGTGACCGGGAGTGACAGCATGTCACTTTCGGTCACTTATATTGAAAACCGTAAATTGGGACTTGCCAAAACCTGAAAGATCGGATAATATGAAGAAAGGAACTGCACGACTGGCGGAAAAGCAGACACAGTCTGTGGTAGGGCGACCTACAGGGAGTGCAGAAGTAAAAGAATTGCCGACCGCCTGGGCGCATTGCGGAACCGCTGTGCACTCAGGCGGTCTTCTGTGTTTATCTACTTATTTACCAGAAAGAGAGGAACAAGAATGAAAGCTTTATCCCTGGAACAGGAACTGAAATCCAACGCATATCCCGGACGTGGAATTGTCATTGGCCGCACCCCGGACGGCACACATGCTGTGACTGCTTATTTTATTATGGGCCGCAGTACCAACAGCCGCAACCGCGTCTTTGTAGAGGACGGAGAAGGCATCCGCACCCAGGCATTTGATCCTTCCAAGCTCACTGACCCGAGTCTTATCATCTATGCTCCGGTACGTGTTCTTGGCAATAAAACCATCGTTACCAACGGTGACCAGACGGATACCATCTACGAGGGTATGGATCATCAGATGACCTTTGAACAGTCCTTACGTTCCCGTAAATTCGAGCCGGACGGACCGAACTACACACCGAGAATTTCCGGTATTTTACATCTTGAGAATGGATCCTACAATTATGCCATGTCCATCTTAAAGAGCAATGACGGAGATCCGGATTCCTGCCACCGTTACACCTTTGCTTATGAAAATCCGAAAGCGGGCCAGGGTCATTTCATTCATACCTATATGCATGATGGAGATCCCCTTCCCAGCTTCGAAGGCGAGCCGAAACTGGTAGAAATCTCCGATGATATGGACGCATTTACGGATATGCTCTGGAACAGTCTGAACGAGGACAACAAAGTATCCCTGTTCGTTCGTTATATTGATATCCAGACCGGAACTTATGAAACAAAGATCATCAATAAAAATAATTAATTCAGGAGAATACGAACATGAAAGAACTTCAGTTAAAATATGGATGTAACCCGAACCAGAAACCGTCCCGCATCTTTATGGAAAATGGTGCCGATCTTCCGGTCACCGTTCTCAACGGACGTCCTGGCTACATTAATTTTCTCGATGCATTCAATGGCTGGCAGCTGGTCAGTGAATTAAAAAAAGCTACCGGTCTTCCTGCTGCCACTTCTTTCAAGCATGTATCCCCGGCAGGAGCTGCGGTGGGTCTTCCACTGACCGATACACTCGCAAAAATCTACTGGGTTGATGATCTCGGCGAACTCTCCCCGCTGGCATGTGCTTATGCAAGAGCAAGAGGCGCTGACAGAATGTCTTCCTTTGGTGATTTCATCGCATTATCCGACATCTGTGACGCGGATACCGCAAAGCTCATCAAACGTGAGGTTTCCGACGGTGTCATTGCTCCAGGATATACAGAAGAAGCACTTGAAATTCTGAAACAGAAGAAAAAAGGCAACTACAATGTCATCGAAATCGACCCGTCCTACGTACCGGATCCCCTGGAGAAAAAGCAGGTATTCGGCATTACTTTTGAACAGGGCCGCAATGAGCTTGACGTGAACGGTGATCTTCTCTCCAATATCGTAACAAAGAAGAAAGAGATTCCTGCTGAGGCGCTGATGGATATGAAAATCTCCCTCATCACCCTGAAATATACCCAGTCCAACTCTGTATGCTATGTTAAGGGCGGACAGGCCATCGGTATCGGTGCCGGACAGCAGTCCCGTGTTCACTGTACCAGACTGGCAGGCAACAAAGCTGACAACTGGTTCCTCCGTCAGTCTCCGCAGGTTCTGGGACTTCAGTTTGTGGATACCCTCGGCCGTGCAGAGCGTGACAATGCGATCGATGTTTATATCGGTGATGAATATATGGATGTGCTGGCTGACGGTGCATGGGAAAAGATCTTTAAAGTAAAACCTGAAGTCTTCACCCGCGAAGCCAAACGCGCATGGCTCGACCAGATGACTGATGTTACGCTTGGTTCTGATGCTTTCTTCCCCTTTGCAGACAATATTGAGCGTGCTCACAAGAGCGGTGTCAAATACATTGCCCAGCCGGGTGGAAGTGTCCGTGATGACCTGGTGATCGAGTGCTGTGATAAATATGACATGGCGATGGCATTTACCGGAATCCGGTTATTCCATCACTAAGAACCACACAAAATGACCGGCTGTGATTTACTTTTTCACAGCCGGTCATTTTTTTATGATATTCTTTATGCTCTCCACACCATATCTCTGGTAATTTCTTTCAGGTTTGCCGCACCACACATGGTCATGGTATCGGAAAGTTCTGCACCGATCTTATCGATATAAGCCTGCACACCCTCTCCTGCGCCTCCATAGACTGCGGTTACAAACGGGCGGGCAATCAGAACTGCGTCTGCACCCATAGCCAGTGCTTTGAATACATCTACACCGGAACGGATACCGCCATCAACGATGATCTTTGCTTTTCCATCCACAGCCTTTACGATATCTTCCAGCACCTCTGCAGTTGCCGGACACTGATCCAGCACACGACCTCCATGATTGGATACGATGATCGCAGATGCACCTGCCTCTACTGCTTTCAGTGCTCCTTTTCTGGTCATGATACCTTTTACAATAAACGGAACCCCTGCCATCTCTGCCACTTCATGAAGTTCTTCCACGGTCTTGCTTCCAGCAGGCGGCATAAGGTTTTTCAGGAACGGAAGTCCTGCACCGTCAATATCCATAGCAACGGCAAATGCTCCGGACTCTTTCACCATCTTCATTTTTTCTTTGATGGTCTCCAGATTCCACGGTTTTACAGTCGGGATACCTGCCCCGCCTGCTGCCTTAATCGCTGCGGTTGCACCGATCATCACCTTCTCATTGGTTCCGTCGCCGGTAAATGCGGCAATTCCGCCTTTTGCACAGGCATCTACCAGAATATTATTGTAAGTCAGGTCATCATATTTATCCCCATAATGCAGGGTCATGGCTCCTACCGGGCCTGCAAAGAACGGGTATTTGAAAGTCTTTCCAAAGAGTTCCAGAGAGGTATCCACCGGACCATTCTCGTGAATCGTGTCCATATTCACTCTGATCTCCTGCCATTTCTGGTAATTGCGGACCGCATTGTCTCCCACACCCTTGGCACCCGGTCCCGGCATCTGGTTTTTACATGCCCGTCCATCACATACCGGACAGACCTTACAGTAGGGTCCCATATTTCCTCTTGCTGCATCCATTACATCTTTGAAATTCATCTGTATCTCCTCTCCGGGGACGAATCACACCGTACCCTTAACGCTTTCGTTTTCTTCTGTTCTGCCGAAAATTTCCGCACCCCAGCTCTCCATCAGACGATCCAGGGTGAAAATTGCATTCGCCGGACTGGTGGAAGGTAGTTTTTCTGCCTTCTTTCCTGTCTCTTTTTCGCAGTATTTTTTATACAGGCGGTACGCCTTGTCTCCATTGGTATAAATTCTCTGTACAGAACTTTCTTTTAGAATCTTTGCAATATTTGCCGGAACCACATTTTTAATACTGCTGTCACTGGAACCGATGATATCACAGCTCTGCACCACATCCCATATGGCAATGTGATGTTTCAAAAGCAGAGCCTTCTTTTCCTCTATCGTCTCCGGCACCGGTTCTTTAGTAAGCCCTGCTATCAGCTTCCAGAACCGGTTCTGGGGATGTCCATAATAGAAATTATTTTCTCTGGATTTCACCGATGGGAAAGTACCCAGAATCAAAATCTCGGAATTTTCATCATAGACTGGTTCAAATGTATGCTCTACATGCTGATACCCCGGTTTCTCTTTATCCGGAATCACATTCTCCGGAGACAGCTTTTTACTTTTTGGGGTCATCACTCCTGCTGCTCCATCTTTTGCAACTGCCAGTATATAGGAATTAATCTTCAATTTATGCTCTTCATAAAGGCCTATACTCTGATATAGATCCCTATATTTTTCCAGCAGTTCGAACTTCACCTTCACAGCTTCTGTCGAGACAGCTTCTGTCGATACCAGGCTGCCTTTTCGTTTCATATAATAATAGATCGGCTTCTGCAGTGCCCGGAAACGCTCTGCATGGCGGATCATCTGAAGATTCAGTACGAAATCCTCACACCAGTTCATGGAGGTATCACACTGAATCTGATGTTCCAGAAGAATGCTTTTCCGGTATAATTTGTTCCACATAACACCGTAGTAAAAATCCGCCGGATCCTCTGCCATCTCCATGGCAAATTCTTCCCTGGTCATAACATGGGTCTTTTTAATGTGCTTTTTCTCTACGTAACGCTTTCCATTTACCCGGTAGAAATCTGCCACTACCAGGTCACAGTCATCGGCTCTGGCTGCTTCCGCCAGACTCTCTGTTGCATCCGGTGTCAGCCAGTCATCGCTGTCCAGAAACTGCAGATAAGTTCCTCTGGCCAGCAGCATTGCCTGATTTCTTGTATCTGATACACCCGTATTTTCCTTATCGATCGTCCGGAAACGGAGATCCTTTTCCTCGTATTCCCGGCAGATAGCAAGACTTCCATCCGTGCTTCCGTCATTCATCAGCAGTACTTCCATATCTGCATAAGTCTGCTCCATCACACTGTCCAGACATCTTCTCAGATAACGCTCCGCATTATAAATGGGTATAATCAATGTCACAAACGGCATTTATTTTCATGCTCCTTACATCTGTTTTCGTACAATCAGATATTCATTATCCAACTGATAATAGGGGCAGCTCTGCACGGAACTGGTCAGGAACCGATACATCTCATCCTCGTCCAGATCCATCTCACACACATAATATTCATAATCCTCATCATACACATAATTTCTGCAGGTATCGCAGCTTGTAGCCGTACTCATCTCTTCACGCCCCTTTCCGTCATAAGTATAGCACTATTTCACCTGGAAGGTAAAGACCGTACTTGCAAGCATCCTCGAAATCTTCTATACTGTTATCAGAATAACCACCAAGGGGGATTTTTATCATGAACATTACCATTCAGAATGCAGAAGCCACCGTCACCTGCCGCACCCACGGTGCAGAGCTCCTGTCCTATAAAACCGTTGCCGGTAAAGAATATATGTGGCAGAAAGATCCGGCTTACTGGGCAAAAACCTCACCAGTACTTTTCCCGTACATCGGTGCTGTACCGGAGACCGTCACCATTCATGGTACAGAATATGCCATTCCACGCCATGGCTTTGTGAAAGATGTAGAATTTGATGTTGCAGAACAGGGTGACGACTATGTGGTACTCTCTACTGGGACCAGTGACTTCACGAAACCCATCTATCCTTATGATTTCCGGTTCACGGTTACCTTCCGCCTAAAGGGTTCGACACTGGAAGTGACCTACAGTGTCTTCAACCTTGGTAATGAAGAAATGCCATTTCTCATCGGTGGACATCCTGCTTTCTTCTGTCCTATGGAAGATGGTGAGCAGTTCACTGACTATATGCTCCGCTTTGAAGATGAGAATGTTCCGGATCTGCACCTCCAGTATCCCATGTTTGATCATGACGCCATCCTCTATGAGAATCTTACCCACCGCACAGTCAGACTCATCAGTTCCAAAACAGAAAAGGGCATCCAGTTTGATTTCCCGGGATACGAAAGCGTGGCTTTCTGGACTCCCATCAAAAAAGATGCCCCCTTCCTCTGCATCGAACCGTGGTGTGGCGGAACCATGGATCAGGTTTCCTGCACGGATATGCTGAAGAAAAAATATGTACAGTTCCTGGATGGCGGCAAAGCAAGAGACTATGTCTTCCGCTTCCGGCCCTGCTAACAAATACCAAACTGCCCTTGAGGTTTCATCCCAGGGGCAGTCTTTTTTACTTATTTCTCAATCTCATGAATAAACAGTCCGCTCCGAAGCTTCGGCTCGAACCAGGTGGATTTAGGCGGCATCAGAACTCCTTCATCTGCTACTTCAAAGAGCTCCTGAATGGAGGTGGGATACATGGCAAATGCCACCTCACAGTCGCTGTCCGCCCTTCGTTCCAGTTCAGATAATCCACGGATTCCTCCGATGAAATCAATCCGATCGTCAGTTCGCGGATCACCGATGCCTAGCACCGGCTCCAGCAGCTCCCTCTGAAGGAAAGAGACGTCCAGTGCCTCCACCGGGTCTGTTTTTTTATAAATATCTCTTGCTTTCAGAAGATACCAGCTGCCATGTAGATACATGGTCATCTGTCCCTTTTCTTCCGGTTTCGCCTGCTGTGTGAGTTTCCGGGTTTCAAACTTTTCCGAGACTTTTGCTAAAAATTCTGCTTCGGACAGACCGTTCAGATCTTTGACTACCCGGTTATAATCCATGATCAGCAGTTCCTCATCCGGGAACAGCACAGAAAGGAAATAGTTGAATTCTTCGGTTCCGTCGTAATCCGGATGCTCTGCACGGCGTTTTAAGCCTACTTTCACCGCAGATGCAGCTCTATGGTGGCCATCCGCGATATAAATACTGCCGATCTTTGAAAAGGCCTGCTCAATCTGCTGTACTTCTTCCTGATTGCTGATCTTCCAGCCTCTGTGTCCGATTCCATCTTCCGATACAAAAGCAAATTCCGGTTCTGTTGCTTTTACTCTGGCCGTCAGTTTTCGGAGTACTTCATTAGAACGGTATGCCAGAAATATAGGGCCGGTCTGGGCACTGCAGACATCTACGTGGCGGATACGATCCTGTTCCTTCTCTTCTCTGGTATTTTCATGCTTCTTAATGACTTTGTTAAGATAATCATCCACGGAAGCACAGGCCACGATTCCCGTCTGGGAACGGTCGTCCATGGTCAGCTCATAGAGATAATAGACCGGCATCTCTTCCTGTACAAAGCTGCCCTCTGTCCTCATCTGCTGCAGACGGTTTGCTGCAGCTTTGTAGACCTCTGGCGCATACATATCCTGTTCCGGAGCAAACATGGTCTCCGGACGGTCAATATTCAGAAAAGAGAGGGGTTTTCCTTCTACCGCATTCCGTGCCTCTTCCCGGCTATAAACATCATAGGGAAGAGCAGCAATCTGCTCTTCCCTGCCATTTGCCGGATGAATGCACCGAAACGGTTTTACAGCCGCCATTATTTCATGGTCCGGACTCTTAATACACCTTCGATAGCCCGGATCTTTTCGATTTCTTCTTCATCAGCTACATTTCCCAGATCGATGATAACATAACCGTACTCACCTCTGGTGACATTGGTCAGCTTCTCGATATTGATACCCAGATCACCGAATGCAGCGGTAAATTTGGTCAGCATGTTCGGAATGTTGCGATGGATGATAGTAACACGCATAGCATCTTTGCATACACCCATATCACAGTTCGGATAGTTGACAGAATTGTGAATATTTCCGTTCTCCAGATAATCCTGGATCTCTTTGACTGCCATAACCGCACAGTTGTCCTCGGACTCCTTGGTGGATGCTCCCAGATGCGGAATCACAATGGCATTTTTCAGGTTTGCCAGATCTGTAGTCGGGAAATCCGTTACATATTTTTGAATGCGGTTGGTTTTCAATGCCTCTACAATGGCTTTCTGATCTACCAGGGGACCTCTTGCAAAATTCAGTACAACAACACTCGGTTTCATCAGCGCAATCGCATCTGCTCCGATCATTCCCTTGGTGCTGTCCATCAGCGGTACATGAATGGTGATGTAGTCACACTCACGATAAATCTCGTTAACATCGGTGGTGTGGTGTACATCTCTGGAAAGCTTCCATGCTGCTTCTACAGAGATAAACGGGTCATAACCGTATACTTCCATGCCAAGGGCTACAGCTGCATTTGCTACCAGAATACCGATGGCTCCAAGACCGATGATACCCAGTTTCTTTCCTTTGATCTCACCGCCTGCAAACTGTTTCTTCTGCTTCTCGGCAAGCTTCTCAATCTCTTCGTTCTGACGCTCAGACTGTACCCAGTGAATACCTCCTACAATATCTCTGGATGCCAGCAGAAGTCCTGCGATCACCAGCTCTTTTACACCATTTGCATTGGCACCCGGTGTATTGAAGACTGCAATACCCTGCTCAGAGCATTTTCCAAGAGGAATATTATTTACTCCTGCTCCTGCTCTTCCGATCACACAGAGCTTCTCCGGCAGATCCATGTCATGCATGACAGCACTTCTTACCAGCACTGCGTCCGCATCCTCAATCTTATCTGTTTTTGCATAATTTCCGTTAAAATTCTTCAGTCCGACCTCTGCAATCGGATTCAGGCAATGATACTGATACATCTTACGCGTTCTCCTCTTCAAATTTCTTCATGAATGCCACCAGGGCTTCCACACCTTCCTTCGGCATTGCATTATAAATGCTTGCTCTCATACCGCCTACGGTTCTGTGTCCTTTCAGATTCACAAGACCTGCTGCTGTAGCTTCTTTTACAAATTTGGCATCCAGATCTTTATCACCGGTTACAAACGGTACATTCATAAGAGAACGGTCTTCCTTGCGGACAGTTCCGTGGAACATCTTGCTGTTATCCAGATAATCATACAGGATGGCAGCTTTCTCTTCATTGCGCTGCTTCATTACTTCCAGACCACCCATATTTTTCAGCCATTTGAAGACTTTTCCGCACACATAGATGCAGTAGCAGTTCGGCGTATTATAAAGGGAATTGGCATCTGCCTGGGTCTTATATTTCATAATGGTCGGTGTGCAGGGCATAACATCATCGCGGATCAGATCCTCACGGATCACTGCGATGACCATACCAGCCGGTCCAATGTTCTTCTGCACGCCGCCATAGAACATTCCATATTTGGTCACATCCATCGGCTCAGACAGGAAACAGGAAGATACATCTGCCACCAGTTCTTTTCCTTTGGTATTCGGGAGGGTCTTGAATTTGGTTCCATAAATGGTGTTGTTTTCACAAATATATACATAATCTGCATTCTCGCTGACTGGCAGGTCGGAGCAGTCCGGAATGTAGGAAAATGTCTGATCCTCACTGGAAGCGATTTTATTGGCAGTACCGTATTTCTGCGCCTCTGCGAATGCTTTCTTTGCCCACTGTCCGGTAATAATATAATCTGCCACTCCATTTTTCATCAGGTTCATGGGAACTGCAGCAAACTGGTGATGAGCGCCGCCTGACAGGAACAGTACTTTGTAATTATCCGGAATCTTTAAGAGATCACGAAAATCCTGTTCTGCCGTATTCAGAATCTCTTCAAATACTTTGGATCTGTGACTCATTTCCATAACAGACATGCCGCTTCCATTGTAATCCAGCATCTCCGCTGCCACTTCCTTTAATACTTCCTCCGGTAATACTGCCGGTCCTGCAGAAAAATTGTAAACTCTGCTCATTTTTCACACACTCCTCTTCCTCTGAAGTCATTTATACACACCGAGGGAAAGGTTTCCCTTTCCCCCATTGTATGCGTTTTACTTGTTTTTGTTCAGATCGTCTTCGTCAAAGACTTCATCGATTGCTGCCCCTGCCGGAACCATCGGGAATACTTTGTCATCCTGATCGATCTGGCAGTCCAGAACTACCGGTCCGCCGTAAGCAATTGCTTCTTCCAGCGCCGGCCCTACTTCTTCTTTTTTCGTAATGCGGATGGCTTTGCATCCAAGTCCTTCTGCTACTTTGACAAAATCTACCTTGTCATCAAGAACGGTTGCTGAATATCTTCCGCCATAGAACAGGGTCTGCCACTGACGTACCATACCCAGTACATGGTTGTTAATTACAACTTCCACAATCGGAATATTATAACGGGAAGCTGTCGCCAGCTCGTTTAAGTTCATACGAAAACATCCGTCTCCTGCTACATTGATAACCGTCTTCTCTGGTCTTGCAATCTTGGCTCCCATGGATGCCCCCAATCCATAACCCATGGTTCCCAGTCCGCCGGATGTCAGCAGAGTACGCGGTTTGCTGTATTTATAATACTGTGCAGCCCACATCTGATGCTGTCCTACCTCGGTGCAGATAATCGCGTCTCCCTTTGTCACACGATAAATCTCTTCGATAATATAGGGACCGGTCAGACCTTCCTGATTGTATTTCAGCGGAAATCTTTTCTTCAGATCCTCGATATGTGCTACCCACGCATCATGATTCTGCTGATCAAGCAGCGGATTCAGGCGTTTCAGCACCTCTTTCACATCTCCGATAATGCTGGCGCTGGTGATAATATTTTTATTAATTTCAGCCGGATCCACATCAATCTGCAGTACCTTTGCATGCTGTGCAAATTTGGATGCATTTCCGAATACACGGTCACTGAAACGGGAACCCACCGTAATCAGAAGGTCGCAGTCAGCGACTCCCAGGTTCGCATATTTGGTTCCGTGCATACCCAGCATCCCCGCATAGAGTGCATGGGTACCCGGAAAGGCGCCCTTGCCCATCAGGGAATCACATACCGGTGCATGAACCTTCTCGGCAAACTCCAGAAGTTCTGCGCTGGCATCTGCTGCGATCGCACCACCGCCCACAAAGATCATTGGCTTCTCTGCCTCGCGAATCAGAGTTGCTGCCTGTTCCAGATCAGCATCGGTGATACATGCCGTATCCGGAAGGATCACATCCGGAACCTCCTCAATATACTCTGCCTGATTAGCAGTCGCATCCTTAGTAATATCCACCAGAACCGGACCCGGACGTCCGCTCTTTGCAATACGGAACGCACGGCGCATGACTTTTGCCAGGTCTCTTGCATCTTTAACAATGAAGTTGTGTTTGGTGATCGGCATGGTAATGCCGGTAATATCCACCTCCTGGAAACTGTCTTTTCCAAGAAGAGAAGTACCTACGTTACAGGTAATTGCCACCAGCGGAACGGAATCCATGTAAGCAGTTGCAATACCGGTAACCAGGTTAGTAGCACCAGGACCGGAAGTGGCAATACATACGCCTACTTTTCCGGTTGCTCTTGCATAACCGTCTGCTGCATGGGACGCTCCCTGCTCGTGAGAGGTCAGCACATGTCTGATCTCATCACAGTGTTTGTATAATGCATCATAAATATTTAAGATTGCTCCGCCCGGATAACCAAATACCGTATCTACTCCCTGTTCCTTCAGGCAGGCAACAACGATTTCTGCTCCTGTCATCATCATAAGTCAGCATCCCCCTTTTTAGTCCTGAATCTCAAGAATTGCTCCGCGGTTTCCGGAAGTAACCAGATGCGCGTAGCGAGCCAGATAACCGGTAGTTACCTTCGGCTCTCTAGGCTGCCATTTTGCACGTCTTGCAGCCATCTCTTCATCAGAAATATCCACATTCAGCGTATTTGCCGGAATATCGATCTTAATGATATCTCCCTCTTCCACCAGGGCAATCGGTCCGCCTACTGCTGCTTCCGGTGATACATGTCCGATGGAAGCCCCGCGGCTTGCTCCGCTGAAACGACCATCTGTAATAAGGGCTACGGAAGATCCAAGTCCCATACCTGCGATAGCGGAAGTCGGGTTCAGCATCTCTCTCATACCCGGGCCGCCTTTCGGTCCTTCGTAACGGATAACAACCACATCACCTGCCACGATCTTACCGCCTTTGATAGCTGCAATCGCATCCTCTTCACAGTCGAAGACACGTGCCGGTCCTTCATGTACCAGCATCTCCGGTGCGACTGCGGAACGTTTTACAACACCGCTGTCCGGTGCCAGGTTTCCTTTCAGGATTGCAATACCGCCGGTCTGGCTGTAGGGGTTGTCGATGGTACGGATCACTTCCGGATTCTTATTGATGCAGTTCTTAATATTCTCTCCAACAGTCTTACCGGTTACTGTCATGCAGTCCAGATTCAGAAGATTCTTCTTGGACAGCTCATTCATGACTGCATATACACCGCCTGCTTCGTTCAGGTCTTCCATGTAGGTCGGACCTGCCGGTGCCAGATGGCAAAGGTTCGGTGTTCTTGCACTGACTTCATTGGCAATGTCTACATTCAACTCCACACCTGCCTCGTGAGCAATTGCCGGAAGGTGCAGCATACTGTTGGTGGAGCATCCCAGTGCCATATCTACGGTCAGGGCATTCATAAATGCCTCTTTGGTCATGATATCTCTCGGACGGATATTTTTCTCCAGCATCTCCATCACCTTCATACCGGCTCTCTTTGCCAGTTTGATACGCTCGGAGTAAACAGCCGGGATCGTTCCGTTACCCTGAAGTCCCATACCAAGAACTTCTGTCAGACAGTTCATGCTGTTCGCGGTATACATACCGGAGCAGGAACCGCAAGTCGGACAAACCTTATTTTCAAATTCTTTCACGTCATCTTCTGTCATGGTACCTGCCGCATAGGAACCAACTGCCTCAAACATACTGGAAAGGCTTCTCTTCTGTCCTTTTACATGTCCGGCCAACATCGGACCGCCGCTGACAAATACAGTCGGGACATTGACTCTGGCTGCTGCCATCAGAAGACCTGGTACATTCTTATCACAGTTCGGAACCATAACCAGTGCATCAAACTGATGTGCCATGGCCATAGCCTCGGTGGAATCTGCGATCAGATCACGGGTAACCAGGGAATATTTCATTCCGGTATGTCCCATGGCAATACCATCACATACAGCAATGGCCGGGAACATAATCGGAGTTCCGCCTGCCATGGCAACTCCCATCTTCACTGCCTGAACAATTTTGTCCAGATTCATATGTCCCGGTACGATCTCATTGTAGGAACTTACGATACCTACCAACGGACGATTCATTTCTTCTTCTGTTAATCCAAGGGCATTAAATAATGATCTGTGCGGTGCCTGCTGCATACCCTTTTTTACTGCATCACTTCTCATGACGTGATTTCCTCCTGTTGCATATAAATTTTTAAATGTGTTTGCTTTTATTTATTGGTTATACTCTTTCTGCGATAAGAGTTCCCATCTCTTTTGTGCCTACCTGTGTACATCCATCTGACATGATGTCACCAGTGCGGTAGCCTTCTTTTAATACCTGACGGACTGCTGCCTCCACTGCATCTGCCTCTTTGTCCAGATCCAGAGAGTAGCGGAGCATCATGGCTGCAGAAAGGATCGTTGCAATCGGGTTTGCCTTATCCTGTCCTGCAATATCCGGTGCAGAACCATGGCTCGGCTCGTAGAGACCAAACTTGGTTTCATTTAAACTTGCACTGGACAACATTCCGATGGAGCCGGTTACCATGGACGCCTCATCGGATAAAATATCACCAAACATGTTCTCTGTAAGAATCACATCGAACTGTGCCGGATTCATAACCAGCTGCATCGCACAGTTGTCTACGTACATGTGGGAAAGAGCCACTTCCGGATAATCCTTCGCCACCTCTTCCACCACCTGTCTCCACAGGCGGGAAGAATCAAGAACATTTGCCTTATCCACGCTGCAGACCTTTTTGCGGCGTTTCATGGCAATATCAAATGCACGCTTTGCAATGCGGCGGATCTCATTTTCATTGTAGGAAAGAGTGTCGGTAGCAGTTCTAATGCCATCCACCTCTTCTGTTTTTCTGGCCCCGAAATAAAGACCTCCTGTCAGCTCTCTCATGATCAGCATATCAAAGCCTTCTGCACTGATGTCATCGCGAAGCGGGCATGCGGCACGAAGCTCATCATAAAGGTATGCCGGTCTTAAGTTTGCAAAAAGATTCAGTGCCTTACGGATACCAAGAAGTCCTGCTTCCGGACGTTTAGATGGCTCCAGTTTATACCATGGAGAAGTTTTTGCATCTCCGCCAATGGAACCCATCAGCACTGCGTCGCACTTTTTAGCCTCCTCAATCGTCTCATCCGTCAAAGGTACACCGTGCACATCAATGGATGCTCCACCAAGAAGAAGATCCGTGTAAGTAAATTCATGTCCATATTTTTTGCAGACAGCATCCAGAACTTTCCGTGCTTCTCTGACAATCTCCGGTCCGATTCCATCACCGGAAATGGCTCCAATCTTGTAATTCATATCTGTCTCTCCTCATTTGCAGAAAGGGGACGGAAGAATTCTCCCGCCCCCTGCTTGCATCTTTGCATTAGTCCTGTTTTTCCACTTCCTGGATAGCCGACTTCTTCATAGGAATACGGCAGTTGCGGTTGCTTCCGAACTCTACGATTACATCATCATCTGTAATGTCAATCAGCACACCATAAAATCCGCTGGTCGTTACGACTACGTCGCCTACTTCCATAGATGAGAGCATCGCTTTTACTCTGTTCTGCTCTTTTTTCTGCGGTCTCCACATCATGAAATACATAATTGCTCCGAAAGCCACCAGCCAAATAATGAGCATGGTTGTCTGGCTTCCTGCGCTTGCAGTTGCTAACATATTCTTTCTTTCCTCCTGAAAAATAACTTACTGTACATTTTACACAATATTTGCTCATAGAGCAAGCTTTTTGTTAATTTTTTTGCATACTTTTCGCAGAAATTAGATTCCTTCTTCCATGCCGGAAAGTTTCTGGCGTTTGTACTCCTGATATCTGCCCTGCTCGATAGCTTCACGGATTTCTTCCATCATATGGTTATAGAAATACAGGTTATGAAGTACGCACAGACGCATGCCCAGCATCTCCTTTGCTTTCAGAAGATGACGGATATAGCCTCTGCTGTAACGGCGGCAGGCCGGGCACTGACAGCCCTCCTCAATCGGATTCTCATCCAGTTCAAATCTGGCATTGAAAAGATTTAATTTGCCATGATTGGTGTAAACATGTCCATGACGTCCATTACGGCTTGGATATACACAATCGAAGAAATCTACACCACGATCCACCGCTTCCAGAATATTTGCCGGAGTTCCAACTCCCATCAGATAGGTTGGCTTCTCAACCGGCAGATACGGAACCACTGCCTCAATAATCCGGTACATTTCTTCGTGACTTTCTCCCACTGCCAGTCCGCCAATGGCATATCCCGGAAGATCAAGCTCCGTGATCTGTTTTGCATGCTCAATACGGATATCTTCGTAGATAGCGCCCTGGTTAATACCAAAGAGCAGCTGATTTTTATTAATCGTATCTTCCAGACTGTTCAGGCGATCCATCTCGGTCTTGCAGCGTTTCAGCCAGCGCACCGTACGATCCACGGAATTCTGCACATAGGATCTGTCGGCCAGACTTGGCGGGCATTCATCAAAGGCCATAGCAATGGTGGAAGCCAGATTGGACTGAATCTGCATACTCTCTTCCGGCCCCATGAAAATCTTTCTTCCATCAATATGGGAATTGAAACAGACACCCTCTTCTTTGATCTTTCTTAATCCTGCCAGGGAAAATACCTGGAATCCGCCGGAATCGGTCAGAATCGGCTTGTTCCATGACATGAATTTATGTAAGCCTCCCATCTTCTTGACCACCTGGTCGCCCGGACGCACATGAAGATGATAGGTGTTGGATAGCTCTACCTGGGTTCCGATACCTTCCAGATCCTCTGTGGATACCGCACCCTTAATGGCTGCTGCCGTTCCCACATTCATAAATACCGGCGTCTGAATGACACCGTGCACGGTATGAAATTCACCGCGTTTGGCATCGCCGTCTTTTTTGATCAGTTTATACACGCTCTATTTTACCTCCAATAGTAATACTCAAAAAATGATTTACAGCATTTAGTATATTCTATATAATATGTGTTAGTCAAGCTGTTACCGTTCACAAGCAGCTCAATAAGTGAAAGTAACAGACTTTCATTTGATCGTTTTGCACCTGTGAACTGTAATATGTCGAAAAAAGGAGTACCAACATTATGGCAGGTTCTACATTAGGAACAATATTTTCCGTCTCAACCTGGGGCGAGTCCCATGGAAAGGGTGTCGGTGTCGTTATCGATGGCTGCCCGGCAGGACTTTCCCTGACAGAGCAGGATATTCAGATCTATTTAAATAGAAGAAAGCCGGGTCAGTCCCGCTTTACCACCCCTCGAAAAGAGGATGATACCGTTGAAATTTTATCCGGTGTTTTTGAAGGACGCACTACCGGTACCCCCATCTCCCTGATGGTGCGGAACACTTCCCAACGTTCCAAAGATTACAGTGAGATTGCTTCCTACTACCGTCCGGGACATGCAGATTATACTTATGATTGCAAATACGGCTTCCGGGATTACACCGGGGGCGGACGTTCTTCCGGCCGCGAGACCATCGGACGAGTGGCAGCCGGTGCTGTTGCTGCAAAGGTCCTGCAGGAAATGGGCATCACCATTACCGCTTACACCAAATCCATCGGACCGGTGGAGATCGATTATAACCGCTTCGATCTTAACCAGATGGAAGAAAATGCGGTCAACATGCCGGACCCACTGGCTGCAGAACTTGCCATGGCACATCTCGACGTCTGCCGTGCCAAAGAGGATTCCTGCGGAGGCGTGGTAGAATGTGTCATCAAAGGGGTTCCCGCTGGTGTGGGCGAGCCCTGCTTCGATAAATTAAGTGCTAATCTGGCAAAGGCCATCTTCTCCATCGGAGCTGTCAAAGGTTTTGAATTAGGAGATGGATTTGACGTAGCGAAAATGCATGGAAGTGAGAATAACGACTCCTTCGGTATGGAAGATGGACATGTAAAGAAGCTTTCCAACCATTCCGGCGGTACCTTGGGGGGTATCAGCGACGGAAGTGATATCCTCTTCCGGGCCGCTTTCAAGCCAACCCCGTCCATCAGCCAGGAGCAGCACACGGTCAACAAATCCGGCGAAGAAATCTCTATCTCCATCAAAGGCCGCCACGACCCGATTATCGTACCGCGAGCGGTGGTCGTCGTCGAGTGCATGGCAGCCCTTACTGTGCTGGACCTTATGATGGTAGGCATGACATCCAGATTAGACCGGATGAAAAATTTCTGGTCAGAGCCGCTGATGCCGGAGAAATAGATAATCGTAAAACGGTAAGCGACCTGCTGGGTCTATATCAAAAATCAGCCCCAATAGTTCCACTTTTTCTTTACAATTGCGCTTATAAAAACAATAAATGGGTCTATGCATCAGAAAATGAACTTTTGTTCCTGCATTTTTTCTTTTTGCGGGAACATTTTTCAACTTTTCTGTACATAGACCCATCTTCATTTTCAGAAACAAAGTGATAACACTATCGGAAACTCTTCACCCAGTTCACCAGAGAATCATGGTAGACATTGTCTGCCACATCTTTTTTCATCTGATCAGTTAC
Organism: Hominiventricola sp.; assembly: GCF_057604405.1. Taxonomy (NCBI): domain Bacteria; kingdom Bacillati; phylum Bacillota; class Clostridia; order Lachnospirales; family Lachnospiraceae; genus Hominiventricola; species Hominiventricola sp. Next base: position 22,984 of record NZ_DBLYVB010000002.1, on the reverse strand, counting down.
CGGGCCGTTCTTCGCAAGCTTCTGAAGGACGGCCTGCTGGAGTTCTTCCACGGTCATCTCTTCGTACGGTTTGTCCGGTACCGAAACCGGTACTTTTTCTTTCGGAGCAGCTGCAGGTTTTGCTGTCTCCTGCGGTGCGGTTGCTGGTTTTACTGTCTCCTGCGGTGCAGCTGTTGGTTTTGCTGCCTCCTGCGGTGCAGCCGGCGTCTCCTTGATAGCTTCCAGTTCCACCGGCGCCAGATCTTTGTCTGCTTCCTCTGCCGGAATCCAGATCTCTCCGCTGTTGCCGTCGATCTGCACCCGCAACTGACCATCTGCATTTACCTTTCTTCCCGACAAAGCTCCTATATAAATTCCACCTGCCGGAACAGAAAATTCCGCACCGTTATCATCATTATTCACCATGACAATGACGCTCTTTCCATCAAGACTTCTGGAGAACGCATATTGGCGGTTCTGAAGCATCAGTTCCTTATAATCTCCGTAAGAGAGTTCCTTCGTATGCTGACGGATACGGCCCAGAGCTGCGATGAGCTTTGTACACGGATTCTCTTCCGCTGCATTTGCATAGTCTGCAAGATTCAGTGCCGGACGGATGGAATCGTCGGAATACCGCTCCTTCTTTCCCTCAATGCCGAACTCAGAGCCGTAGTAAACAGACGGCACTCCCGGCAAGGTATAAAGCAATACATGAACCGGCGTGAAATGCGCTTTGTTCTGAAGCTTCGTGTAGATACGCTCCACATCATGATTGTCCACAAAATTGTAGAGTTTCAGTCCCTCCGGACGATTGCCGCCCATCTCATAGAGACGTTTTACCGTATGGGCAATCTCAAAATAGTTGTGATCATTATGACCGGAATACAGCGCCTTGTGGAGCTGATAGTTCGTGACAGAATGCAGCGTTCCTTCATTGACCCAGCGGCTGTAATCCCCGTGAATCACTTCACCCATAAGCCAGAACTCCGGCTTCACTTCATTTGCGGTCCGGCGCAGCGCTTTCATATATTCAAAATCCAGCACGTCCGCTGCATCCAGACGAATACCATCTACATCAAACTCGCTGACCCAGAACCGGATCACATCACAGATATAATCCCGGACTGCCGGATTGTGCTGATTTAATTTGACCAGCAGGTTATAGCCACCCCAGTTCTCGTAGGAAAATCCATCGTTATATTCATTGTTTCCCCCAAAATTCACATTGCAATACCAGTCCTTATAGGGAGACTGCTCCCGGTTTTTCTGCAGGTCTTTGAACGCGAAAAAGTCACGGCCTGTATGGTTGAACACACCGTCAAAGATCACGCGAATCCCCTGCTCATGACATTCCTTCACAAATGCTTTCAGATCCTCATTCGTGCCCAGACGGCTGTCCAGTTTTTTATAATCGGTGGTCTCATATCCGTGTCCCACAGACTCAAACAACGGTCCGATATAAAGTGCGTTAAATCCTGTTTCTTTTATATGTTTCACCCAGGGCAGCAGTGTATTCAGCCGATGTACAGGCTCCCCGTAATCGTTTGTTTTCGGGGCTCCTGTCAGTCCCAACGGATAAATGTGATAAAATACTGCCTCGTCATACCATGCCATACAATCATATCCCTCCAGATCTATCATGTTGTCAGATGACAATTCCGGCTCCAGAACTGTCACTTTTATAGCATACCACATTTTTCAAAAATATAACAGAGCTTTTGAGCATTTTGTATAATTTTATTCCTTTTTTTGCTCCATAACTAGTAATTTCGACTTTTTGTTATAGCAGCAATAACAAACACACACTCTAAGTAATAGTTGAATACATTTTCTTTCTATGATAAAATAAGAATTTAGGTTAATAAAACTCAAAAAAAAGGAAGGATTACATTATTTATGAACGGAACATTATATGGTGTAGGTGTCGGCCCGGGGGATCCGAGACTTATGACTTATCTTGCAGTAGATACCATCAAAAACTGCCCGGTCATTGCCGTACCTGCAGACGGTAAGGAAAAGGCAGTTGCTTACAAGATTGCCAGCGGTATCGTGGATGGCATTGATGAAAAAGAATGCCTCAATCTCTCCACTCCCATGACAAAGGACAAGGCAGTCTTAGATGCCGCTTATCAGGCAGCTGCTGAGGCAATTATTGAAAAATTAAAAGAGGGCAAAGATGTGGCTTGTCTGACTCTTGGCGATCCCACGATCTACAGCACCTATATTTATATCCATCGTCTGGTAAAAGCACAGGGATATGCTACACAGATCATCAACGGTATCCCCTCTTTCTGCGCTGTCAGTGCAAAGCTTGGTGACAGCCTGGTGGACCGTTCTGAGCAGCTTCACATCATCCCGTCTACCTACGATATCGAAGACGGATTAAAGCTTCCTGGCACTAAGGTCCTTATGAAGGCCGCTTCAAAAATGCATCTCGTCAAAGAAACCTTGCAGCGTAATGAGCTGAAAGGTTCCATGATTGAAAACTGTGGTATGCCGGAAGAACACATCTATCACGGGGTAGATGAGATTCCGGATCAGGCAAGCTATTATTCGATTATTGTCGTGAAAGAAGATCATCATGATTGAATTAAGGAATCTGTCCAAGAAATATGATCATTTTCTGGCAGTAGACAATTTGAATCTGACCATTGAGACCGGCGAATTCTTCGGTCTCCTTGGTCCTAATGGTGCCGGAAAGACTACCACGATCGGTATGCTTTCCACTCTTCTTCTTCCTACAGAGGGAGAAGTTCTGATTGACGGTGAAAAGTTAAGCCGTCAAAACAACCAGCTGAAACGAAAACTGAGTGTTGTCACTCAGGAATATTCCATGCGTCAGGATATGACCATGGATGAAGTGATGGAGTATCAGGGAAGACTTTATTACATGCCCCTGAAAAAGATCCGGGAACGTTCTGAAGAATTATTGGAATTCTGCGGTCTGATTGATTTCCGGAGGAGAACCGTCCGTAAACTGTCCGGCGGAATGAAGCGTAAGCTTATGGTCTGCCGCGCACTGCTCACAGAGCCGGAAATTCTTCTTCTGGACGAACCTACCGCCGGCATGGATGCACTGGCCAGACGCCAGATGTGGAATCTCCTGAAACAGCTGAACCAGCAGAAGCTGACGATTCTGCTTACCACGCATTATATGGAAGAAGCAGAAACCCTCTGTGACCGGGTCGGATTCATGTGCGACGGTGTTCTGGAGGAAACCGATGCGCCTCGTTCCATGATTGAAATGCTGGGACGCTATACCGTGGACGAAGTCTGTCCGGGCGGTATGAAAAACCACTATTTCCATAGAAAGGAGGACGCGATTCAGTTTCTGTCCGACTGTCCACAGGAAACTTCACTTCGCAGCACTACGCTGGAGGATGTCTTTCTTGAAAAAGTTGGCCGACAGCTGGAACGCAAATAATGATGGGAATCCTTACTGTATTATGGGAAAAATGGGTGGAATTCCGCAGAGATTTTTATAAAATTACTCTGGCGGCCATGATTGCGCCACTCCTCTACATTCTGGTATTCGGCATGGGAATCCAGACCATGTCTCACGGTCAATCCTATTTAAACTTCCTGATTCCAGGCGTGATTGCCCTGACTACCATGAATGGAAGCTTTAATGCCATTGCCCAGAACCTGAATGTACAGCGTCTTTATGAGAAGGCCTTCGACCAGGTTATGATCTCCCCGACACCTCTCTGGCAATTCATTGCAGGACAGGTTATCGGAGGAAGTCTCCGGGGACTTTATGCCGGAATCATTATCATCTTACTGGTGCTTCCCATCGGAACCGGACTTTGCTTCAATGGCTGGTCCTTCCTTCTGATGTTTTTAAACGGAGCTGTCTTCTCCACCATTGGAGTTGTCGTCTCCTTCTATGCGAAAAACCATACGGATGTACCACGTTTTTCCAACTATGTCATCATGCCGATGGCTTACCTTTGCAACACTTTCTTTTCTTCCAAGTCCATGCCTGACGGGATCAGACAGCTGGTAGAATTTCTTCCGCTGTCCCAGACCAGCGCTGCTCTGCGAAGCATTGCCAACCACGAAACATTCTCCTATACCAGTATTGGTATACTGGCTCTCTATCTGGTCTGCTTTGCTGCCGCCGCCTCCTGGTTCCTGTATAAAAAGAAAAACTTGTAAGCATCTTTGAGCAAAGGAAAGGAAAATTGATCATGAAAAAAATATTACTCAGTGTCCTGCTGGCACTGGGATGCTGCACATCTGCAGCAATTCCTGTACTGGCTTCTGAACAGTCTGCTGTCAGTGAATCCCTCTCCTTAGAGGATGGTGAATATGCCATTGATGTTACCATGACCGGAGGAAGCGGCAAGGCGACTGTCCAAAGTCCGACACTTTTGACTGTAACGGATGGTGTTGCCTATGCTTCTATTACCTGGAGCAGCACCAATTATGATTACATGATTGTCGATGGGCAGAAATATCTGAATGAGAGTGGAGAAGGTTCCAATTCTCATTTTACGATTCCGGTACCGGATCTTACCACGGATCTTCCGATTATCGCAGATACTCTTGCCATGGGAACACCTCATGAAATCAAGTATACGCTTACTTTTGACCCATCCTCCATCGATTCCAAAAGCAGCCTGCCGCAGGAAGGAGCCAAACGGGTTCTTATAATGGCAGCCATTATCATCATCGGCGGCGGAATCCTCAATCATTTCGTCAATGAGCGCAGAAAAATGGACTACACCGGAAAACGGAAAACAAGATAATAACAAAAACAGCATGTGAAACCTCTTTATAAAGATTTCACATGCTGTTCTTTTTATCGTATAGAATTATAGTTTACCAAGCTTCAAGGCATATTCTTTTAATTCTCTCAACCCTTCTCCAAGACTTCCCAGGTTTTCTGTATCCAGTGTACAGATCACTTGCTCACAGTTGTCAATCAACTGCTTTGCACGTTCCATATGTACCTCTGAGAATGTTGTAAATGCTTTCTCTGACACCACTTCGGCTGCCAGTGCTTTTGCCGAAGGATAGTCAAGATCATTTTCCCACAGAATTCCTGCCGCAAAAGGTATCCCTTCTCTTTGCAGACGCCGGAATACACCGGTTCCGGTACCGTTTCCGGTCAAAACAAACACCTTTGGTTCGCCCTGTACCGCCGGAAGCTCCAGATCACCGGTCAGTTCATCATAGGAGCCGGTGGTCATCTGATACAGTTTCGGAATGTAACCTTCCGTGAAAATCTCCTCCGGTGTTCCGAAGCGGTCCACCCGGTCGCCGCGGACACAGGCAATCTTATCGGAAATCCGTCCTGCCAGATCCAGTTCATGAAGGGACATGATGACCGACAGTTTTCTTGTCCGGGACATATTTTGTATAATGGAAAGAAATTCCAGCTTATAGCGGATGTCCAGAAAAGAAGTCGGTTCATCCAGGACGATGATATCCGGCTGCTGGCAAAGTGCTCTGGCGAGCATAACCCGTTGTTTCTGTCCGTCACTGGTTTTCGTAAAATCCCGCTCCGCCAATTCTTCAATATGAACCAGCCTCATGGATTCGTCTACGATCTTCCAGTCTTCCTCAGAAAGGACGCCAAATTTTCCCGTATAGGGATACCGTCCCGTAGACACCACATCTCTGCAGTTCATCATCTCCGGCCGAACCCGCTCTGTCAGTACCACAGACAGCTTCTTAGAAAGCTCTCTGCCGCTTAATTCTTCCATGTTACTTCCATCCAGCACAGCCACACCTCCAAGAGGTTTTAACTGCCGGATAATATTTTTCAGAATCGTCGTCTTACCTGCTCCGTTAGGTCCAATCAGCGTCAGAATCTCTCCTTTTTTCACGCTGAGTTCAATGTCTTTGATTAACGGTACTCCGTGATAGCCAACGGTCAGTCCTTTGGTATAAAAATAAAATTCTTCCATGATCCTACTCCGCCTTCTCTTTCTTCCGGTGAATCATAATATAGATCACCACCGGAGCACCGAATACTGCCGTCACTGTACTGATGGACAACTCTGTAGGGGCAAACATGGTTCTCGCCAGCAAATCGCAGAAAAGACAGAATGTCGCACCCCCCAGAAAGCAGGCAGGAATCATAAGAATGGGTTTTGCCGTTCCAAACAGATTCTTTACCAGATGAGGCACTGCAATTCCCACGAAGGATACGGGACCTGCAAATGCCGTCACACAGGCAGATAATACGCTGGATAAAAGCACCAGAAGAATCCGGAACATCTGCACATTAAGGCCCATATTTCTCGCATAGGATTCTCCCATCTGATAGGCACTTAATGGCTTGGACAGCAGGAAAATCCAAATCAAAGTGACACCTGTCACAATTGCCATAATTGACACATTATTCCAGGTAATGCCGGAAAAACTTCCCTTGGACCAGTTATGTAAATTCACAATGTCCGCGTCATCTGCAAAGGTGACAATAAAATCCGTAATAGCCGAGCAGATATAACCAATCATAACACCGCTGACAATGAGCATGGACATCTGATCCATCACCCTCGACATAAGGATGACAAATCCCATACAGATCATAGCTCCCACAAATGCGGCAATAATCATGAGCCAGGAGCTTAATTTCAGAGCATTTCCAAGAGATGCCACCATGACTAAAGACACCATCAGCTTTGCGCCAGAGGAAATTCCCAAAGTAAAAGGTCCCGCAATGGGGTTATGAAAAAAGGTCTGCAGAAGATAACCAGACAGCGCCAGACCGCCACCCAGGATTGCTGCCGCCAGCGCTCTCGGGAAACGGATACCCATCACAATATCCGTATAAACATCATCTGCTCCATTTCCAAACAAAATCTTCGGAATTTCTGACACCGGAATGTTCACACTTCCAATGCATACATTCAACACCAGAAACACCAATACCAGTACCAGCAAAATTGCAAATGCGGCAGTATATCTGCCCTGTCTTTTCTTCATAGTATCACTCCAGTTTATAGAGATAAGTAAGATCTGCATCATCCCCGATCAGCATCTTGTGAATATCCGAGGTAATGGTTCCCAGCTCCATCGTGGACTGGTACAAATTCTTCGTCGTACAGTATACATTTCCATCCTGTACCGCTTTGAACTTCTCCAGCATAGGACTCTTCCCTGTCAGATCTGACAGAGTCTGCATGCTTCCATCAATAGTACTGTTATAGATAATATAGTCTGCATCCTTCGCCCCTGCATAGAACTCTTCCATCTGCATGGACATGGTGGAAGCCACGTCATCTTCATCACCCAGTTTATCAAAAATGTATTTGCCGCCTGCCAGTTCAATCATCTTTGGCAGATAATCCGCAGACTTCCTGACATTGACCTCTCCGTTGGTCGTAATATAGAAAAATGCAACGGTCTTTCCGGTCTCTTCCTCCTCACCGATGGATGCAAAGGCTTCATTTTCTGCTGCGAAAGCCTCCTCCGCTTCCTTTTCATGTCCCGTCAGAAGTCCATAAAGTTTCACCCATTCTGTCCGTCCAAGTGGATTTTTCTCATAACTGGAGTGATCTGTCAAGACCGGAACGCCAAATTTTTCCAGCTGTTCCTTCACTTCCGGTGTATGGGAAATCATGGTATTTTCAATGGCAAGCTCACAGTTTTCTGACAGAATCTGCTCATAGTCCGGTGCAGAGTATTTTCCTGCATAGAGAATATCTCCTGCCTCCATCGCCTCTTTTGCCGCTTCAATGTACCAGGAGTCTGTTTTTAATGCGCTGAACCGTACACTATCCAGAGCATCCAGTGACACAAACATATCCATAACAGAAGATGCCACCAGATATATATTATGTAATGGCTGCTGAAGTACTGTAATATCTTTGGAAAGGTCATCCGGTGCGGTTTTTCCTTCCGGCACCACCAGATACTGTCCGTCATCCGCAATCGTTACCAACGCATATCCATCCTGATAATAATCCACGGAAAACTCTTCCGCATACTCCAGTTCCATACTGTGGTCATATTCAAGTTCTTTGCTGATCTCTGTATTCTTCTCTGACATTCTGCCTGCAGAACCACAGGCCGTCAGTGAAATTGCCAGTACCGCACTTACGATACCTGCCGCTATTTTCTTCTTCATCACATTTTCTTCGCTTTCTTCTTTTTAACCAGAACAATCGTCACAGCTGCTGCAACGATCACCACCAACATGATGATTCTCTGTTGGGTTACCACTGATTTTTCTGATTTCAAAGAGGCGCTGTTAAAAGTCAGTGTATATTCGATTTCATGTGGAACGCTCATGGCTGTCGTATCCGCAACTATTTCCATGGGTTCATCAAATACGGTCACCGGAATCTGAAAAACGGAATTGCCCTCCTCATTGACCGGGTCATACTGTACATCTCCCACTTTCATATAATCGTAATGAGAACTGCTCCACTCAATCCGGGCCGTTGCCTGTCCATTTTCAACGGTCAGGATAGCCGGAGAACTGATTGTTGCACGACCACTGCCGCCTTCCAGTGTTACATCTACTGCATATTTTCCATCTGCGAGATCAGATGAGACGGATTCTGCACTGCTTTCCGCAGCCTGAACCGCCATATTCTGTGATCCGGCACCTGTTGCAAGAAGAACTGCTGCCAGCAGAATTCCTGCCGTTTTTGTCAAAATAGTTTTCATTTTCATACTTTTTCCTCCATAGCACAACGACCCGGGCTAGGCCCGGGCCGTCGGTATCACAGTTCTTTTGCTACTGTTCTTCTATTTTTTCCGGATTGGAAACACTTACTTTATGATCATACCAGGTTCCTTTCGTTCCGATCAATGCCAGATCAAACTCTTCATCGAGCGCTGGAACCGGAACATCAAACCCGTTCACTTCTTCGGTCATACCATCGCTGTAGGTAACCGTATCTGTGGTCGGCTGCAGAAGTTCTGCGCCTTCCTTCTGAGCATCCTCTGCAAGTCCCGGATAGAGATTCACAATATTCTTGGACGGCATTGATACATGAATCGTCATAATGCCATCTTTTACCGTCAGAGTTCCTTTTCCTTCACATGCTTCATTTACATGGAACATGCTGCTGTCTGTATCAAATTCTGCTGTATAGGTTCCATCTTCCAGTACTGCTGCTGCAGTCTTTTCTTCCGTTTCTTCCTGAGCATCCGCCTCGTCCGATGTCTGCTCCTCCGTCAGAGCATCCGTGCCTTCCTGCTCCTCTGCAGGTGCCTCGGTCGCCGCTTCACTCTCTGCCGCCGGCGTCTTACTGCCTCCGCAGCCTGTCACCAGTGCGCAGCTCATTACCGTCATTCCTAATAATGCGATGATTTTCTTCTTCATTTCCAGTCTTCTTTCCTAGTTCTGATTACTCGTTAATGGCTGCTGCCGTATGAGCAACATAGAGTTCCTGAACAGCCGGAATCTCACCAAGGCCAGCGATCTGAGTATCTACGCTTTCAAATTTTCCGGAAGCCTCAAACTGGCTCTTCCAGGAATCATCATCATCGCCTGCCATATCGTTGTTTGCATGATCGCCTGCTACTACCATCAGCGGACGAAGAATTACTTTGGTGTAACCTGCATCGGCAACTGCCTGAATAACGTTCTCACAAGCAGTCTCTTCCGGCTCACCCTCTACAGTTCCGATAAATACGTTCTCATAGCCAAGTTCTCCCATCTGGGACTGCATCTGGCTGTAGGAAACTTTTGCAGTATGGGAAGTACCATGTCCCATGAATACAAATGCAACACCGTCTTCTTTTGCAGCGTCAAGGCTGTCATAACCTGCAGTCTTTACTGCCTCAGCAGTGATATCTTCTGCAACTGCTTTTTTATCATCATTCACTACGGTAGCGTCATCTCCAACTTCACCAAGCAACGGCTCAGCAACTTTTACAGACTCAAATTTATCTTCGTATGCTGCAACTGCCTCGCACAGCTCATCATACTCTGCACCATGCATCAGATGGGTCGGCTGAACAACCAGGTTCTTAACACCGTTTGCTACTGCGCGATCCAGTGCCTGATCCATATTATCAATAGCTTCGCCATCACGTGCCTGTACATGGTTGATGATGATCTGAGCGGTAAATGCTCTTCTTACAGACCAGTCCGGATTTGCTTCCTGAAGGGCATCCTCGACACCTTTGATATCAGCTACACGACTGTCATTGAAGGAAGTTCCGAAGCTTGCCACCAGAATCTCATTCTCACCGATCTCATCCTGGTTACGCGGATCGTCTTTGGAAGCATCACCGGTGTCACGTCCGAAGTAGTCCGGATCTGCGTTCTCGCCCTCGACCAGTTCTTTCTGTGCGTCGGTCAGAGCATCCCATGCTTCTTTGGCTGCCTTGCAGTCTTCGTCAGTAGTATCGGTTCTCTCCTGAACGTAGATTTTGTCAATCAGAGCTGCTACATTGTCAGCTGCTGCCTGATCTGCATCCTCGTCTGCTGCTTCTGCAGTATCGTCTGCCTCAGTGGTCTCCTCTGCTGCAGTATCATCTGCTGCCTCAGTAGTCTCCTCTGCTGCAGTATCCGTTGCCGTACTGCTGCTTCCACATCCATTTACCATGGTTGCTGTCATTGCTGCTACGCAAAGCATTACTACAAGTTTCTTTTTCATCTTAATCTCTCCCTTATGATAAGATATTTTTTTGTAAGTAATTGAAAGTTCGAACATACTCGGGAGAAATAAAAAATCCAACGCATGAGAATGCAGCTGGATTGTATAGAAAAATATATTTTTCGGTACAATCAAACCTCGTGACCTGGAGTTAAAAAACGTTTTTGTTTCTTTCCCGTACCGCAGCTGGCAGGTCTCCTGGCTTTCAGCTTTTCCGCACCGATCGTCTTCCCAAGTCCATGACTGACCCAGTGACATTATGATCATGCAACGCTGTATACAGTGACGAGCTCCGCACAGGCTTTTCACCTGTTTCCCTATTCTCCGTAAAAACGGCACCAACTACTTCTTATTCTATTTTCGAATCACTTAACTATATGTACTATACCACTTTATCTCAGATACAGCAACCTCTTTTTTCGCGGCAGGATATTCTCCTGCCGCTGCTCTATTCTGCAATGAAAATTACAGCATACTCTCCGGCTTAAAAAGAGATTTTACATGATCAATCTCTTCTTTTGATGCCTTTTTCGCCGGAACATAATAAGATTTTTCCCGGGCAATCTGATATAACTGCTCCTGTGCGGTCTCTGCCTTGTTCCTCATCTGTTTGAGGGTCTGTTTTAACTGCGGATCCTCACTTTGGGAAATATATTCCGCATACATTTTCAATTCTCCATTGATGCCGGTCAGCGCATCACTGACCATGGTTTTTTCATTCATCATCCTGTACGCCCTCCTAATTTAAAAATCCCATCAACTGCTGTTTATTCTCTTTTGCTGACTGAGCTGCCTGCTGGAAATACTGTTTCACACGGCTGTCAGTTGCATTTTCCGCGTAAGTCTCAAATTTTGCCTTACAGGTTTCGCTTCCGCCGATGAGATGGCGAAGATTCTGGACATCCAGTTCTGATAACTGTGACATAAAAAATACCTCCTTGTTTTCCATACTCCTGACTACGATTCCAGTATGTGAAAACAGAGAGGTATTTATACCTGACAAATACAGGTTACAGTTCGTCGTAGAGACGCTCATACTGCTTTGCAGAACTCTCCCAGGAGAAATCTGCCTGCATGGCCCGTTCTACTATTTTATTCCAGGAACGTTTTCTGTCATAATAAATTTCTTCTGCATAGCGAATTGCCTCCAGCATTTCGTGGGCATTATAATTTGTAAAGGAAAATCCGGTTCCGGTTTCCTCATATTCATTGTATGGTTCTACTGTATCCTTCAGTCCACCGGTCTCCCGTACGATCGGGAGCGTTCCGTAACGCAGACTCATCAATTGACTTAACCCGCAGGGCTCAAACAGGGACGGCATCAGAAATGCATCACTGGCTGCATATATTTTATGTGCCATGGCATCGGAATAATAGATGCATGCAGCCACCTTATCTCCGTATTTCCAGGCAAAGTGACGGAACATATTTTCATATCGTTCCTCACCTGTGCCAAGCACCACTATCTGCACTGCATCCTGACACAATTCATCCATAATGCAGTCAATCAAATCAAATCCTTTCTGATCCGTCAGACGGGAAACAATTCCGATCATCATAACTTTCTTATCTTCCGGGAGTCCCAGTTCCTTCTGAAGTACCAGCTTGTTCTTCCCTTTATTCAGTCTGAAATTTCCAACACTGTAATGATCTTTGATGAGGGGATCTTTCTGCGGATTCCACTCGTTATAATCCAATCCATTTATAATTCCGGTGAGTTCTCCCGCTCTGGCACGCATGAGACCATCCAAATGCTCTCCATAAAACGGAGTCTTGATTTCCTCCGCATAGGTACGGCTGACCGTCGTGATACGGTCTGCATAAACGATTCCACCCTTCAGGTAATTTGCATCCCCGAATGCCTCCAGTTTGTCCGGTGTAAAATAAGACATGTCAAGACCTGTAGCATCCTGTACCGTATCAATATTCCATACCCCCTGAAACTTCAGATTATGAATCGTCATAATTGATTTCATATTGGCGTAGAATTCACTCTCATGGAAGCTGTCCTTTAAGTATACCGGCACCAACCCTGTCTGCCAGTCATGACAATGTACAATATCCGGCTGATATCCAACCACCGGAAGAATTGACAGCGCTGCCTTAGAGAAAAAAGCAAATTTTTCCACATCCTCATGAATATATCCATAGGGTTTGTCACCTGCAAAATAATATTCGTTATCTATAAAGTAATACTGGATTCCTTCGTATTCCATCTCCATAATTCCCACATACTGGCTCCGCCATGCCATATCCATATAGAAATTTGTGACGAAATTCATTCGTTCCTTCCATTCAGGTTTGATACATTTGTAATTCGGAATAATGACTCTTACTTCATATTTATCTTTATCAAAATATTTCGGCAGTGTTCCCGTTACATCCGCAAGACCACCGGTCTTAACAAACGGTGCACACTCTGATGCAATAAACAGTACCTTCTTCATACTTTCCCCTCCAGTTCTTGGCTGTATACATTTTATTATACATCACTGCTGAACTGTTTAAAAGCAGAATTAAAAAATTACGCCTGTTTTTTGTATTCCAGCCGGATTTTGTCTGCAATTAGTGCAATAAATTCCGAATTTGTAGGCTTTCCCTTGCCTACACTGACTGTATAACCAAAAAGCTCGTCAATCGTGTCCATCTTACCTCTTCCCCATGCGACTTCAATCGCATGCCGAATGGCCCGTTCCACACGACTGGGTGTGGTATGATGGTTTTTCGCAATGGTCGGATACAGAACCTTTGTAATGGCATTGAGCATGTTCATATCTTCCACTGCCATCATAATTGCATCTCTCAGATACTGATATCCTTTGATATGTGCCGGTACTCCGATCTCGTGGATCATGTTCGTCACGTCCGTCTCCAAATTCCGTTTCTGATAAACATTTCTCGTTTCGTAGGGTATTACCTGACGAATTTCCGCCTTACGGCTCTGTTCTGTTTCTTTCAGACTCTGGATCCGGCTAAGCAGCATATCATGGTCGAAGGGCTTCATGATATAGTAACTGGCTCCCAGCAGAAATGCATTTTCTGTAATTCGCTCCTGACCAATCGCAGAAATTATTACAAATTCAGGTTTTTTCTGAATGTCAGGATCCTGTTCGATTCTCTCCATCACGGAAAGGCCGTCAATCTTTGGCATAATAATGTCAAGCAGCATAATATCCGGTCCTTTTTCCTTGATAAGCAGACAGGCTTCCTCGCCGTTGCGTGCCAATCCGACCACTTCCAGATCAGAATCCTGCTTCATAATACCGTCCAAAATTTCCAACATTCGTTCGTTATCATCAGCAATCGCCACGCTCCATTTTTTCATTCATACCCCTCCTTCGATTTTTTACTCTCTTCTCTTTGTCTTTTGTGAAAAAATGGTTTTTTCTGGCGCCATACAAAAATTATAGGAAATTTTCCCCTGTCTTACAAGTCCATTATTTCCTATTATTTCGACATTTTTGCTAAATTTTTGCTAAATTTCCGCTAAGATTTCAAAAAAAGACAGGTAGTCGCATCTGACAACCTGTCTTTTTTCTGTTCATTTATGACTGTTCCTGCGGAACCTCTTTTTTCTTTTTCCAGAAATAAAATCTATGCCAGCGCTCTTTACGCGTCTTCTTACTGGTACCGTATACCATCAGGTAGAATACCGGCATCAGAAGGAGAATCAGCAATGTGGAAGCCACAAGACCTCCGATAATAACCAGCGCCATTCCCTGCATCATAACAGCGCTTTCGCCACCAATACCAAGGGCACTTGGTGTCATGGAAATAATGGTGGTCAGGGTTGTGATCAGAATCGGGCGAAGTCTCGTCTTACCGGATTCAATCAGGGCATCCTCAATATCCATTCTGCGGCGCAGCATATTCACACCATCGACATAGAGAATACCATTATTTACAACCGTACCAACCAAAGTCAGCACACCCATCAAACCTACCATACTGAAGTCTGTACCACTTAAGAATACTAATCCAAATGCACCGATCAGACTGAATGGGATACTTAACATAACCATCAAAGAGAACTTTGGAGACTCAAACTGCATGGCCATAACAAGGAATACCAGGAATAATGCCGTTGCAATGGCTTTTCCCATATCTCCGAACATATCATCCTGCATCTTATCCATCATGGTCTCTGCCTCACCTACACTGTCCGGCAGATCCAGCGTATTCAGGAACTCATCCATGGCATCCTGGATATCTGCTTTGTCATCAGAAAGGCAGGTAGCACTTACTGTAACGGTGTATTTTCCATCCATCTTCATAATAGTCTGGGCTGCATCTGTATATTCCAGTGTTGCCATTTCAGAAAGGGGCACGCCTGCTACCTCTGTATCCAACAGCTGGGTGGCATTATCATAGGTTCCTTCCGGGAAAGAAAGATCTACATCATATTCTTCCCCATCCGATGTAACAGTCATGGCTTTTGTACCACTTAAGGTACTGTAAAGCATTCCGCCTACCTGCGTCGGTGTCAGTCCATGACTCATGGCACTTAACGGATCCACTACCACCCGAAGCTGTGTCGTAGACGCTCCTGCATCGGTAGACACATTCAGTACACCTGGAATATTCCATGCTGCATCCTGAATCATTTCTGATGCATCTTTCACATCTTCCAGATTCACAGAACCAACGGTCAGAGTTGCACCGGAACCTGTCGTACTGCTGCCCATGGACATGGAACTGGACATGGTGATATCAAGCTGCATATCCGAAACATTCTTCGTATCCTGCACCCATTGATCGACAACTTCCTGAGTCGTCATCTTTCTGTCATCTTTCAAGGTTGCGGAAATGGTTGCAGAACCTGCGGAAGCCGTCAACGTATAGCTTTCCACATTTTCATCTGCTGCCACCAGATCTTCAATCTGGACGATTTGCTCATTGACTACCTCGACACGGGTTCCCGGCCGGAACGTAGCAGTCACAGAGATCATTCCTTCATCCATGGTCGGCATGGAAACAATATTTGTCATGCTCAGAATCCAGAAAGAAGCCACTAGCAGAAGCACAGCTGTCAGAAGGCAGGTTTTCTTCTTATGCAGAAGTTTCCGCTCCACATGATCGTATTTTTCTTTGATTTTATCAAGGAAGACATTCAGCCGCAGTTCCTTTTTCTGTGTTGGTTTATACAGTTTAAAGAACAGCGGAACCAGTGTAATCGCAGAAATCAGGGAAGCTACCATCGAAAATACAATGGTCAGACCCAGCTGCATGAAAATCTGTCCTGTCATACCGCCCGAGAAGCAAAGAGGCAGATAAACAACAACGGTTGTAATCGTAGATGCCACGATGGATGCTACTACCTCCGTCGTACCCTGCAGCGCTGCTTCTGAAAAATCCGGTACCCGGTCATTAGCACGGAAACAGCTCTCAATCACGACACTGGAACTGTCGACCATCATACCGATGGCAATTACCAGACCTCCCAGCGTCATGATATTCAGGGAAAATCCCATCGTTGACATGACAATCACTGTCATCAGCAACGAGATCGGCATGGAGCATCCGACGATAATCGACGCTTTCCAATCTCCGAAAAAGATAAACAGTACAATCATGGAAAGGATAACACCCAGTGCCAAAGTGCTTCCAACGGAACTAAGAGATTCCATAATCATATCGGAGGCATCATAGGTAGCCGCAACTACAATGTTATCATTTTGCTCCTGAATATCATTCATGGTTTCTTTTACAGAATTTACCATGCCGATAGTGCTGGCACTCTGGTTCTTGGTCATGCTGACCGTTACTGTATCTTCTCCGTTGTATCTTGCAATACTGTCGGCATCTTTCACAGCCCATTCTACATCTGCCACATCAGACAGCTGAATCAGGCTTCCCGTTGCCGTGCGCAACGGAATCTTCCGGAGTGCCTGCACGGTATCTGTATCAGCTGTACTGATCACACTGATGGACTGACTGCCCTGATCTACAGAACCAAGGGGGATCGTAAAGTCAGAGGCTTTCATGTACTGGGCAATGGAGTTCATATCCAGTCCGTACTGATTCATCTCGTCTCTATTAAGTTCTACCTTTATATGCTGTTCCTGACCTCCAGATACGGTTACCTGCGCCACCGTACTCAGTGCTTCCAGTTCCGGAACCACATCCTGCTTTACAAATGCAAGTGCATCTGTTCCATCCGTCGTGCTGACAGAATAAGAAATACTTGGCATAGAATCCATGTTCATCTCGATGATCATCGGATCCTGCGCATCATCCGGCAGATCTCCCTTTACCTGGTCAAGTGCTGCCCTCAAATCAAGATAGGCATCATTCACATTCTGGTCATAATCATACTGCAGAAGAACCATAGAAACATTTTCCATGGAACGCGAAGTAATAGATTTTACACCACTTAAACTTCCTGCCTTATCCTCAATAATACTGGTAACCAGATCATCTACCGACTCGGAATCCGCACCTGGATAGACCGTATATACGATCTTCATCGGCATCTCCATATCCGGCATCAGTTCCAGACGAAGCCCCATCAGAGATGAAAATCCGAAAACAAACAGTGCCAGAACCGCCAGAAGTGTGGATACAGGTCGTTTTAATACTAACCTCGTCAATCGATTCATTATTCAGCAGCCTCCTCATCTGAAGCACTGTTGTCAGTTTTCTCATTTTCAGCCGCTGCATCTGCGGGTGTATCCTCTGTAGCCTCTTCTTCCTGCTCCGGTGATGCCACCGCTTCGCCGTTCAGAGACACGATCTCGGCATCTGCACCATTTCTCAGCTTGGAAGACCAGTTGCTGACTACCAGGCTGTCTGCGTCAAGGCCATCTTCGATAATTGCATGGTCATCATCCATAAGGCCTACCGTGACCGAAGTACGCACCAGTTTATTATCTACCACACAGTAAACATAGGCATCTCCGCCGGAAAAATACAGGGCATCGAAGGGAACCAGCGTACTGCCATCTTCTTTCTCGGTAGTTGCACTGACTTTCACGGATACACCGTTCGGAAGTTTATCCCCCGCTCCCGGAATGGTTGCTTTCACCTGGAAGAGCTTCGTCTGCTGTCCTGCCATGGTGCCAATCTCTGTGATAGTACCGTCAAAAGTCTCTCCATTTCTCTCTACGGTCACATGGTCACCTACATTCATCGTATTCTTTGCCTTTTCTGTTACATTGAAGGTAACCGTCATGGAATCTTTATTGGAAATAATGTAAGCCGGATTTCCAGCTGCTGCCATATCTTCTTTCTTTACATTGGCTGCCTCTACCACACCACTGATCGGTGCTTTCACCGTATAGAAATCTAACTGCATCTTTGCAGAATCCACGCCAACAGATGCTGCCTGAAGCTGTGCGGCGTATGTAGCGTCGGTTTCCGGGTAAACTTCGTTCTGGGTAATGGAGTAGGTCTGCTCTGCAGTCGTCAAATTGTCGCGGATCGTATCTTTGCCATTTTCAATCTGGCTAATGCTGGACTTCAACTGGGTCTTGCTTGCTTCCACACTCTGGATCTGGCTGTTTAACTGATCTACTGCGGACTGGGCCTGATCCATTGCTTTTTTGTAACCATCCAGCTCTGCTGCCACACCCTTCTTCTGATCCGTCAAATCTGAAATCTGTTTCTTTGTTTCTTCACTATCTGCATTTTCACCAGATGACAAATCATTGATCTGATTCTGAATATCGGTCATTTTCTTTTCCAAATCAGTTTTCTGATTATAATATGCATCTGTTGCTGCATCCAATCCAGCCTGTGCCTGATCTTTCGCCGTGCCCAATTTTCCACGGGCATCTCTTAAATCTCCCAGATTATCTTCCAGATCATCAATATTGTTTTCTGCATCATCCAGACTGTCCTTTAACTGCTGAATGGAACGCTCTGTCTGATAATTCTGCAGATCTCGTGATCCACTGGTAGCTGCGGTCACTCCTGCCTGTGCCTGGCTATAAGAAGCTTCTGCACTCTTCATCTGAAGCTGCGCTGCCTCATCATCAATTTTAAACAGCACATCGCCTTCCTTTACCGTATCTCCCACCTCAAAATAGGCAGCAGTAACTGTTCCGGATACTTTCGGAGTCACATATACCTGCTGCTGCGGTTCTACCGTTCCTATGTAAGTTGTATCATTTGTCAGCTCTCCTGTCGTAGGATTTTCCACCTCTACGGCAACCTTGCTGATCTCTGTCTTTTCTTCTTTTTTACCACAGGCAACTGTGGACATACTCAGAGTCATAATGATTCCCATTGCTATGAGTCTTTTTCTATTCATTCTCGTCATTCCTCCTTGTTTGTTATTTTAGCCTCGCCCAGATTATACCAGTTTTTTTAACAAAATATAAATTTATGTCACATAAAATTCTTTTTTTTATTCATACTCCGTTCACAATCCTTCTATATGATATTGTACAATTGTTAAACTGCAATTTATAAATCATTTTAAGTGAGGTGTATCTATGTTTCATATTTTAGTTGTCGAAGACGATCAGGCCCTGAACAAATTAATCTGCAGGGTTTTAAATAAAAATGGCTATGAAACTTCCGTTGCTTTTGATGGAGAGCAGGCACTCGAAATGCTGGATCAGACCTATATTGATCTCATTGTCACTGATCTGATGATGCCGCGCATGGATGGATATGATCTGACCAAAGCACTCCGTGACAGCGGTTATCAGCTCCCGATTCTGGTCGTGACTGCCAAAGATACTTTTCCGGATAAGGCAAAAGGATTTAAACTCGGTATTGACGACTACATGGTAAAACCCATTGATGTTAATGAACTGCTGCTCCGTGTGGAGGCACTCCTCCGCCGGGCAAAAATTATCTATGAAAAAAAGCTGGAGTTCGACCACGTCTGCCTGGATTATATTAACCTGACCGTTACGATCGATGAAAAATCCCAGATTCTTCCACAGAAAGAGTTTCAGCTTCTTTATAAACTGCTCTCTTTCCCGAACCATACTTTTACCAGACAACAGATTATGGACGAGCTGTGGGGTTACGATTCTGAAACGGATATCCGTACGGTAGATGTGCATATCAACCGTCTGCGGGATCGTTTCCGGGATATTCCTTATTTTCAGATTCAGACCGTCCGTGGTCTTGGATATAAGGGGATCATCGAGAAATGAAAAAGAATTTTTATTCCATCTGGATGAGAGTTGTTCTCTGCTGTTTCTGGGTGATGATCTGTACTTTCCTGATTATCGGATTTACCATCCATCTTATGAACCGGTTAAATATATGGAATTCATTTCCACTCCCAATCACCGGTCTGCATTTCATTATCCTGCTGGCTCTTGTTGCACTGGTTCTCGGAATGTTTATCAGCGTGTTCATTTTCCGCTATGCGCTGAATCCCGTTTCCGAGCTTTCGAAAGCTATGCAGAAAGTGGCCGACGGTGATTATACGGTAAAATTGGATGTTCCAGGAAACAAAAGCGAGATTTACGAACTTTTAAACAATTTTAATGTGATGGTACAGGAGCTGAATAGTACGGAAACATTGCATTCTGACTTTATCTCTAATGTTTCCCATGAGTTCAAGACCCCCCTTGCCACCATCAGCGGCTATGCGACTCTCCTGCAGGACGACACCCTCACGCCCCAGGAACGGAATGAATATATAGAAACCATCATTACCAGTGCAAGAGAGCTTTCCAAAATGACAGGAAATATTTTGAGCCTTTCCCGCCTGGAAAATCAGACTATTATCACTGATCAGGAAGATTTCCGGGTGGATGAACAGATCCGTTGGATCATCTTAAGAGCTGAATCCGCCTGGTCTGCAAAGAATCTGGTTCTTGAACCGGAGCTTGATAAAATCACATGGTATGGAAATCAGGAACTGACTTCCCATATCTGGAGTAATCTCATTGATAATGCTATCAAATTCACTCCAGCAGGTGGGGAAATTACCATCAAAGCCTCCATGGATGAAGAATGGCTGACGGTCAGTGTGCAGGATTCCGGTATCGGTATCCCACCGGATATTCAGTCCCGGATTTTCGACAAGTTTTATCAGGGTGATACGTCCCATAAGAAAAAGGGCAACGGTCTGGGACTTGCACTTGTCCATCAGATCGTCACCCTTTACGGTGGTCATATAACATTAGAAAGCATTCCGGATCTTGGCAGTACCTTCACCGTCTGCCTGCCGGCACATCCTTCTTCTGAGCAGGAGTCTTCACTCCCTTTACCTTAAACATTCTCGCAGTAAACGGCGGCAGATCTGCATACAGGGTCTGCGGCCGTTTTCTGTGTTCTTCATCTACAATACGGAAATTCTGATCCTCTGGTGATGTATTTCCGCCAAATTCCTTCCAGTCCGTGTTAAGCAGTTCTTCCAGTTCGTAATACATAGGCAGACCCACCGGAAAATCCTTCCAGAACTGATCTGACAGATTCATCACTGTCACAATGGTCTCTCCACCAGCCCGGCGTTCCCATGCATAGGTCACATAATCTGCCGCATCTACTTCCAGCCATTCAAAACAGTCCTGATTATATTCTCCATCATACAGTGCCCGTTCCTCCAGATAAAGATGCGCAAGCTTCGCATAAAAATGATGGAAGGCATCATGAAGCGGATACTTCAGGATATCCCAGTCCTGCTCCCTTGTCTCATCCCATTCACGAAACTGTGCGAATTCATTGCCCATGAAATTCAGCTTCTTTCCGGGATGTGCATAGACATAGGTATAAAATGCCTTTGCCTGCGGGAATTTATTCTCATAATCTCCCCACATTTTCTGAATAATCGTGGCCTTGCCGTGTACTACTTCATCATGAGAGAAGGGCAGCAGGAACAGATCACTGTAAAAATACATCATGGAAAAGCTGAGTTTGTGATAGTCATAAGGGCGATACACCGGAGCTGTCTGGAAGAAGCGCAGTGTATCATTCATAAATCCCATATCCCATTTATAATCAAATCCCAGGCCATCGTATTCTGTCGGTGCCGTTACTTTCGGAAAATCTGTGGAATCCTCTGCCATCAGAATAGCAGACGGATGCAGCTTATGGAGGCCTGCATTCATATTTCTCAAAAATTCCACTGCACGCTCATTGACACCTCTTGCCGGATCACCATTCCAGTAAATGGCACGGCTGATGGCATCCATACGGATTCCGTCAAAATGAAATTCTGTCAGCCAGTAATTCGCGGCACTCTGCAGAAAACTTCTGACTTCTCCACGACTGTGCATAAAATTCATCGTTCCCCACTCACTGTAGGCGGTATCCGGATGGGGAAACTCATACAGAGGCGTTCCGTCAAAATTCAAAAGACCATAATCATCCATAGCGAAGTGTACCGGCACAAAATCTGTAAACACACCTATTCCATTTTCATGACAGAGTTCTACCAGTTTTTTCAACTGCTGTGGCGTTCCATAACGGGACGTCGGTGCAAAAAATCCAGTATTCTGATATCCCCAGGAACAATCCGCCGGATGTTCCGATAATGGCAGAAATTCAATATAATTGAATCCCATTTTCTTCAGATAAGGAATCAGTTCTTCTGCCAGTTCTTCATAATTATACCAGCTGCCATCCTCTTTTTGTTTCCAGGAGCCTGCATGCAGCTCATAGATATTCATAGGATTATTATAGTTCTTTTCCGTATTCTGGTTGTTAGTCCACTCATCATCTGCAAATTTCCAGTTTTCATCTACAATCCTGGATGCAAAACCCGGTCGCAGTTCCATCAGCATCCCATAAGGATCACAGTGATACACCACGTTACCCTGTGCATCCGTGATTGCATATTTGTAATACATACCCGCTTCTGCATTCTGCACGGTTACTTCAAACACTCCGGGATTCTCTTTCTGTTTCATCTCCAGCAGTTCCCATCCGCTGAAATCTCCCTGCAGCTCCACCTTTGCTGCATTGGGTGCATAGACCCGGAATATGGCACCCTTCTTTAATAGATGTGTACCAAAATATTTGTAGGCATCAAATACCTTTCCCTGTAAAAATTCCTGAAAATTCATACTTTTCCCCCGTATGAGCTTTTCTTTTATTGTATCGAAAATAATGGGGATATACAAGATACAAAGACAGGATTTTCGTCTTATTCCTGCAGAGCATTTCGAATGGGCTTCCGGCTCGCCTCCTGTTTCCCGTATGAGGATTTGAGCCTTCCGCTGATGATAGAATACCAAAGATTTCCGTTAAGAACTATCATGATCAGGTGAATTCACTTGACACTCCCCATAGCTGATGCTCATGTTCGGTAAAGAAGCAAACAGAAAAAAACAAGAGATAGACTACCAGCCCCAAAACTATTCCATACAGTAAAGGGACAAGTTATACACTCCTTGTATTTAATGATTACGATAGAGAAAGCATAGAATAAATGATATAATTTTAAATGCCTTTATATGAACACTTAAAGTGCAGAAAAACAAGCAATTTCATAAATGTTATTATTTTGAGCGCAAATGTAAAGC